>CATPBC010000332.1 GCA_955652195.1 uncultured Xanthobacteraceae bacterium
GCCCGGACTGGGCAAGACGACACTGGCGCAGATCGTGGCCCGCGAATTGGCCGTAAATTTCCGCGCCACTTCAGGGCCGGTCATCGCCAAAGCCGGCGATCTCGCGGCGCTTCTGACCAATCTCGAAGCGCGCGACGTACTGTTCATCGATGAAATTCATCGGCTCAACCCGGCGGTCGAGGAAATCCTCTATCCAGCCATGGAGGATTTCCAGCTCGACCTCATCATTGGCGAGGGACCGGCGGCGCGTTCGGTCAAGATCGAGCTGGCGCAATTCACGCTCATCGGCGCGACCACGCGCGCGGGCCTGCTCACCAATCCGCTGCGCGACCGCTTCGGCATCCCGGTGCGGCTCAACTTTTACACCGAGGCCGAGCTTGAAGAGATCGTCAATCGCGGCGCGCGCGTGCTCGGCATCGGGTTGACGGCCGACGGCGCCAACGAGATTGCGCGCCGCGCCCGCGGCACGCCGCGCATCGCCGGACGACTGCTGCGCCGCGTGCGTGATTTTGCCGCCGTGGCGGGGGCTGCCGCCATCGACCGACCAATCGCCGATAAAGCCTTGGCGGCGCTCGAGGTCGACGGCGCCGGCCTCGACGCCATGGACCGCCGCTATCTTTCGACCATCGCAGTCAATTACGGCGGTGGCCCAGTCGGCGTCGAGACGCTCGCGGCCGCGTTGTCCGAGCCGCGCGATGCGATTGAGGACATTATCGAGCCTTATCTGATCCAGTGCGGGCTTCTGCAGCGCACGCCGCGCGGACGCTTGATCACGGTGCATGCCTTCCGCCATCTCGGCCTGCCCGAGCCGGCGCGAGACCCGGCGCAATTTGGATTGTTCGCCTCAGAGGAGGAATGAGGCCGTGAAGCGTAGTTACGAAGGCGGCTGCCATTGCGGCCGCGTGCGGTTTCGCGTGACGGCGGACCTGGCGCGGGTGACCGAGTGCAATTGCTCGATCTGCAGCAAAAAAGGCTTTCTGCATCTCATCGTGCCGCTGGAAGCATTCGAGCTGATCAGCGGGAAGGATGCGCTGACAACCTATCGATTCAATACCGGTGTCGCGCAGCACACTTTTTGCGCTACGTGCGGCATTCATCCGTTTTACATTCCGCGTTCCGATCCCGACAAGGTCGATGTCAATGTGCGTTGCCTTGACGGTGTCGATCTCGCAGCACTCACCATTGGCCATTTCGATGGCCGCAACTGGGAAGATGCAATGACGGGGCGCGTGCCGTGGAGATAGCGCAGTGACGAATGTGCGACTCGACGGCGAGATCCGCGACGGGCGGCACGTGCTGACCGTGCGCGTTTATTATGAAGACACCGACTTCACCGGCATCGTCTATCACGCCAATTATCTGCGCTACATGGAGCGCGGGCGGACCAATTACCTGCGCCTGATCGGCGCCGATCACCGCGCATTGTTCGAAGCGACCGAACGGGAAGCGCCCGGCTTTGCTTTTGTCGTGCGCTCGATGAACATCGAATTCCTCAAGCCCGCCCGCATGGATGACGTACTCGATATCATCACCGAACCGGAGGAAGTGAAGGGTGCCTCAACGACCGTGCGGCAGCGCGTGATGCGCGGTGACGAGCTTCTGGTCGAGGCGCGGGTGCGGGTTGCGTTTATTAGCGGCGGCCGAGCACGGCCGATCCCAAAACCGCTGCGCATCGCCATGCGCGCCGATCAGGATTTCCTCGCTGTCGCCGACCGGGCCGGCGAGAATTAAGCACCGCCGGACCGCACGCGGAGAGTCTTTAACCTCCTATTAAGCACAACCGGGCTTGCTTAGCGCGATAGACCGGTGTCGCGCCCTAGTTTGGACACGTTTCGCGATTGATTTCCCGGGGCCGGGTGACGGGCCGGCTTGGGTTGTCGTGATAATTCGGGTCTCGGTCGGCGTGCACAAAGCGGCCCGCCTCCGATCGCCGTTTACACCACTATCAGGGCGCGGCTCCGGTCAGGGTTTCCGTCTTGGTCCCCATCCCGGGGCAGTTCGGCTGGGACCGCCTGAAGGGACGCTCTATGAATCCTGCCGACATCGCGTCGTCGGTCGCGCCACTGACATCGTCAAACCTCTCTCTGTTCCACCTCTTTTGGCACGCCCATTGGATCGTGGAATCGGTGATGGCAGGGCTGCTTGTCTGCTCGGTTTGGGTCTGGGCTATCGCCATCGACAAGACGCTGCTGTTCGCGCGGCTGCGGCGCGCCGGCGATCATTTCGAGGAGGCGTTTTGGTCCGGCCAATCGCTCGAAGAACTTTATAAGTCGCTCGCGGTGCAACCGGGACATTCTACCGGAGCGCTGTTTGTCGCCGCGATGCGTGAGTGGAAGCGCAGCCTCGAAGGCCAGGTCCGCTCCTTGGCCGGATTGCAGATGCGCATCGAGAAAGTCATGGATGTCGCTATCGCGCGCGAAATTGCACACATGGAACGCCGGTTGTTGGTGCTGGCTACGGTCGGTTCGGCCGGCCCGTTCATCGGACTGTTCGGCACGGTGGCCGGCATTATGACGAGCTTCCAGTCGATCGCCGCGTCGCAAAACACCTCGCTCGCGGTGGTCGCTCCGGGCATCGCGGAGGCTTTGTTCGCCACCGCAATCGGCCTTGTTGCCGCCATCCCGGCGACGATTTTCTATAATAAATTCAGCAGTGAGGTGAACCGGCAGGCGCAGCGGCTGGAAGGTTTTGCCGACGAGTTTTCCGCGATCCTGTCGCGGCAAATTGACGAGCGCGGGTGAGGGCGGGTCATGGCGGGAGGCATCGCGAGCATTGCCTCGGCTGGCGGAAGCAAGCGCCGCCGGCGCCGGCCCGTCATGAGCGAGATCAACGTGACGCCCTTCGTCGACGTCATGCTGGTGTTGTTGATTGTCTTCATGGTGTCGGCGCCGCTTCTTACGGTCGGGGTGCCGATCGACTTGCCGCAGAGCCAGGCGAAGGCTCTCGAACAAAACAACGAACCGCTGACGATCTCAGTCAATGACCGCGGTCAGATCTTTCTGCAAAACGACGAGATCAAGCTCGATGATCTTTTGCCGAAGCTGAAAGCGATCATTGACGCCCGCGGCGGCAACAGCAACGATCTGATCTATGTTCGGGGCGACCGGACCGTCGCTTACGGCACGATGATGCGGGTCATGGGGCGCATCTCGGGAGCCGGCTATCATCGCGTCGCCCTCGTCACTGAGGTCGAGCAGGGCAGCCAATGAAAACCGGCATGACCATATCCTGCGTCGCCCACGCCGCCGCGCTGGTCTTCGGTTTCATGGCCATCTCGGCACAGCCGATGGAGGCCCCGCCGGTCCAAGCGCTGCCGGTTTCATTCGTTTCCGAAAAAGACTTCAGCCAACTCACCCAGGGCGTGAAAAATGCGCCGGAGCTGAAAATACCCGACATCAAGCCGCTCGCCGACAAAGTGGACGCGCAAAAATCGGTGGATCAGCTTGCTCCGAAGGTTGCCGACAAGCCGGCGATTACGACCGAGGCCAAACCGGTCGCTGAATCCAAGCCTGAACCCAAGCCCGAGACCAAGCCGGAGCCGAAGCCCGAGCTTAAAACCGACCTGAAGCCCCCAGAGAAATTGACGGAAAAGCCGGATAAGCCAAAAACTCCAGAATATCGGCCGGACCAGATCGCCAATCTTTTGAAGAAAGACGCCGCGAAGGAGCCGCCCAAGCGGGATGAAAAACCGGCGCGCGACAGCAGTCCAAAATTCGACGCCAATCAAGTCGCCCAATTGCTCGATAAGCGCGAGCCGCAGCGACAGATCGCGACCGCACAGAGCATCAATGATTCTGCCACACTCGGCGCCGCCATTGGCGCGCAGAACGCGCAGTTGTCACAGAGCGAGATCGATGCTTTGCGCGCGCGCATTTCTAACTGCTGGAGCCCGCCACCAGGCATTGACGCCAATTCGAAGCTCTATGTCGTTCTCCGCGTCCTGTTCAAAACCGACGGCTCAATGTCGCAGGCGCCGGTTTTGGTCGAAGGCTCGGCTTCGCCGCTCGGGCCGGCGCTTGCCGAAAGCGCCAAACGTGCGCTCTTGTTGTGCCAGCCATTTACGATGCTCAAACCTGAACATTACGATCAATGGAAAGATATCGAACTTAAATTTGATCCGCACGAACTGCTCGGCGGCTAATAACGCGAACAAACAATCATGATGGTTGACGCTCGATCCGGTTTTCTGTTGACGCGCCGCCGTACGCTTGCGCTCGGCGCGCTAGTCGGCGCATTGACGTTCACGGCACGGCGTGCCGGCGCCGTTGTCCGGCTGGATATTACCGAGGGTAATTTCCAGCCGCTGCCGATCGCGATCCCGAAATTTCTGGCCGGCGGTCAAGACGACGGCGACACGGCAAACGCCGTCACGCAGATCGTCACCGCGAACCTGCAGCGCAGTGGATTGTTCGCTCCGATCGATCCGACGGCCTATATCGAACGAATTGCCAGCGTCGATGCGGTGCCACGCTTTCCGGATTGGCGCAACATCAACGCCCAGGCGCTTGTCACCGGGCGCATCGGCCGTCAAGCGGATGGGCGTCTGCAGGCGGAATTCCGGCTGTGGGACGTGCTTGCCGGACAACAGCTCGACGGCAAGCAATATCTCACCACGCCCGACAATTGGCGTCGCATTGCTCACATCATCTCGGACGCGATCTATGAACGGCTCACCGGCCAGGGCGGCTACTTCGACACCCGCGTGGTGTTCGTCGATGAGACCGGTCCGGCGGAGCGGCGCGTCAAGCGGCTTGCCATCATGGATCAGGATGGCGCCAACGTGCGCTATCTCACCCGCGGCGACGAACTGGTGCTCACGCCACGGTTTTCACCATCGACGCAGGAGATCACCTATATGGCCTATGGCCAAGGCGATCCTCGCGTCTATTTGTACAACATCGAAACCGGACAGCGCGAAATCGTCGGCAATTTTCCCGGCATGAGCTTCTCGCCACGTTTTTCACCCGACGGCCAGCGCGTCATCATGAGCCTGCAAGAGGGCGGTAACTCGAATCTTTTTGTGATGGATCTGCGTTCTAAAGCGACGACGCGGCTCACCGATACCCAGGCGATCGACACAGCGCCTTCATATTCCCCGGACGGATCGCGGATTTGTTTCGAATCCGATCGCGGTGGCCGCCAGCAGATTTATGTCATGAACGCCGGCGGCGGTGCGGCACAGCGCATTAGCTTCGGCGACGGAACTTATTCCACGCCGGTTTGGTCGCCGCGCGGCGACTACATCGCCTTCACCCGGCAGTCCCAGTCGAAATTTGCCATCGGCGTAATGAAACCCGATGGAACCGGCGAGCGCATTCTCACCGAAGGATTCCACAACGAAGGCCCCACCTTTTCGCCGAACGGGCGGGTGATCATGTTTTTCCGCGACCCGGGCGGCAATGCCGGTCCGTCGTTGTATTCAGTCGATATTTCAGGGCGCAACGAGCAGCGAGTTCCAACGCCGAGCTATGCGTCCGACCCGGCCTGGTCGCCGCTGTTGTCGTAAGCCCAAGCGGCTCCACACAGTCGCCGCATTGACGCCTCATTAACCATTGCAAAAGCTTTCGGGGAAATCCGCAGGGTAGGGGCTCCGTTGCAAGGTCCCATCAAGGTTGACGGAACCTTCGCTTAACGAAAGCGCTGCTAGACCCGCCTGGACGATCAGGTCCGGCGGAGGTTACGTCCGGACATCGCGGAAATATGGAGGGCACCCGAATGAAAATGGCGAGTATTCTTCGCGGCGCCAAATTCGCTGCCGCCGTTCTGGCAACGCTTGCGATCGCAGGCTGCGCCAAACAAACCGACCAAAGCGCGCTGGCCAGCGCCGCAATTCCCGGCAGTCAGCAGGACTTTGTCGTTAATGTCGGCGACCGCGTTTTCTTCGACACCGATTCCTCCGAGCTTTCCGATCAGGCGCGCGCGACGCTCGACAAACAGGCGCAATGGCTGGGCAATTACAACCGTTACGCCTTCACGATTGAAGGCCACGCCGACGAGCGTGGCACGCGTGAATACAACATCGCGCTTGGCGCGCGGCGCGCCGAAACCGTCCGCGAGTATCTGGTGTCGCGCGGCGTCTCGGGCCAACGCATGCGCACGATCTCGTATGGCAAGGAGCGGCCGGTCGCGGTGTGCAATGATATTTCCTGTTGGTCGCAAAATCGCCGTGCCGTGACGGTGCTCGATCAGAGCTCGTAAATTTAAGGCTTAGGGGATGAGTTGACCGCATCGGCGCCCTAACGGCACCGATCGCGTTGACAGGCGTGGTGCGCGTTCGCGCCAGCGTTCAACAATCCCGCCCCAGCATTGCAGTCACAATTTGGACGCAGGACGCGCTATGTTAGGGCAGGGCAAACCACCGAAAAGTCGAAAGCGATGATCCGCTTAGCTTCGTTGCTCGCCATGATGGGCGCGCTGTGGGCCGGTGCCGCGCAGGCGCAGCACTCGGAGGCGGACCTCGTTACGCGCATCGATCGCTTGCAGGCGCAGGTGCGCGAGCTCACCGGCACGGTCGAGGAATTGCAATACCGCAATCAGCAGCTCGAGCAGGAAGTTCAGCGCCTTCGCGGCGCTGGCGCGACGCTACCGGGCTCGCCGCAGCCGACCGCACAGTATTCTGCGCCGCCGCCGCGTTATTCGTCGCCGCAATACCCGCCGGCCGCCGCGCCATACCCGTCAGGCGGTCAAGCGCCGGGAGCGATCGCAGCCGCGCCGCCGTCGTCAGCTTCACCGTCAGCTTCGCCATCAACTTTGCCACCAGCTTCGCCATCATCGGCGCCGATCATTGCCGGGGAGACGAGTTCGCCGCCCGCGCGGCGCGGCGATGCGTTCGACCCGGCGCGCGACCCAACTGCGCCCGGAGCGCCGCGGCCGCTCGGCAGCAGCACCGATGCCAACGAGCCGCCGCCCCCGGTACCTACAGTCCCGACGCCCCGCCAACCCGGCGCGCCGCTTGACCTTTCGAGCCTCTCGGCGCCTGCCACCGGCAGCCTCACTGCATCGGCGGGCGGCGACTTGCCGCCGCCGCCTGCGGTCAACCCCAGCGGCACCGGCGCGATGCAAGCGGCGCTACCGCCTAGCAACACGCCGAAGGACGAATACGACCTGGCGTATGGCTATGTCTTGCACAAAGACTTTACGCTGGCGGTGCAGACGTTCCGCGACTTCTTACATAAATATCCGAGCGACCGGCTTGCTCCTGAGGCACAATACTGGCTCGGCGAGGGCCTGTTCCAGGACAAGCAGTATCGCGATGCCGCAGAGGCGTTTCTTACCGTCTCCACCAAATACGAGAACACGGCGCGAGCGCCGGACGCGCTGTTACGACTCGGCCAATCGCTCGCCGCATTGGGCGAAAAAGAAGCCGCTTGCGCGTCGCTTGGCGAGGTGTTGCGGAAATATCCGCGCGCTTCGCTCAGCGTGAAGCAGAGCGTCGACCGTGAACAGAAGCGCACGCACTGCTGATCAAGCTCTTCGCGACGACGAAGCGAACGCCTTATTCTCCGGTCTGGAAAATTCGCGCGGCCTCGTTCTTGCCGTTTCCGGCGGTGGCGACTCGACGGCGCTTCTCGTGCTTGCTGCGCGTTGGGCGAAGCGGCTCAAACGTGCGCCGAAGCTTATCGCGGTCACCATCGATCACGGATTGCGGCCCGAAGGAGCACGCGAAGCGGCGGCCGTGAAGCGGTTGGCCCGTCGCCTCGGGGTCGCACACCGCATTCTGCGCTGGCGCGGCACAAAACCAAAAACCGGATTGCAGGAGGCTGCGCGCAGCGTGCGCTATCGGCTGCTCGGGCAGGCTGCGGCAAAAGCTGGCTGCGCGCATATCCTGACCGCGCATACGCTCGACGACCAGGCCGAGACCGTGCTGTTTCGTTTGGCACGCGGTAGCGGGCTCGTCGGATTGGCCGGCATGGCCCATGTCTCGCCGCTGCCTACGGGAGCGGACAGGATCGCCTTTCTGCTGCGGCCGCTGTTGCGCATTCCCAAGGCGCGACTGCTGGCGACATTGCGGGCCGCAGGTATTTCCCACAGCGAGGACCCGAGCAACCGCGATCCACGCTTTACCCGCTCACGGCTGCGGGAATTAATGCCGCATCTGGCGCGCGAAGGATTAAACGCCCACGGCCTGTCGCGATTCGCGGCGCGCATGCGGCGAGCGGACCGGGCCATTGAAGTTGCCGTCGGCGCCGCGCGCGATGTGCTGGCGCCGGAGCCATGGCCCGAGGGCGGTCCGGTCAGATTCGAGACGGCGCGATTTGCCAATTTGCCGGCCGAGGTGGCGCTGCGGCTTCTCGCCGGCGCCATCCTGCATGCCGGAAATGAGGGGCCGGTCGAGCTCGCCAAGCTCGAATCACTTTATGAAGCGATGCGCCAAACCGCTTCGCGGCTGCGCCGGACGCTTGCTGGCGCGCTCGTCACGCTCGACAGCGACTGGATCGTGGTCGAACGCGCTCCAGCTAGGCGGTTTGCGGCCCGTCGGGCCGCGTCTCGCCGCCGCACCGCAGCCATGTGGGCAGCCATGCCGAAACGCCGCAAGGAGAGATTTACGAAATAGCGTAATAAGGGCTGCTGCACGGCCGGTTCCCTTGGCAGGGCGCGTCCCGCTCCCTACATTGGCAGTAACAGGGGACGTGAAGCCGCCACGATTTGCGGGCACGGATCGCTCGCGGGTGTCCGCATACGCCGCGGACCAAGGACAAGAGATGAATGCCAATCTGCGCAATTTCGCCCTGTGGGTGATCATTGTCCTGCTCCTGCTTGCGCTTTTCACGCTGTTTCAGAATCCGGGTCAACGCACGACCTCGCAGGACATTTCGTTCTCGCAGCTTCTGAGCGATGTCGATCAGGGGCGCGTGCGCGACGTGCTGATCCAGGGTCCGGAGATCCACGGCACTTACACCGACGGGCGCAGCTTTCAGACCTATGCGCCGAGCGACCCAAACCTGGTGCAGCGCCTCTACAATAAAGGTGTGCAGATCACCGCGCGTCCACTGTCGGACAACGTGCCCTGGTTCGTTTCGCTGTTGATTTCGTGGCTGCCTTTTGTCGCGCTGATCGGCGTTTGGATTTTCCTGTCGCGGCAGATGCAAGGCGCTGGCGGCAAGGCGCTCGGCTTCGGCAAGAGCCGCGCCAAATTGCTCACCGAA
>CATPBC010000333.1 GCA_955652195.1 uncultured Xanthobacteraceae bacterium
CTGCCCGGCGTGTTTTTGCAAATCCGCCGCGCGCTCAAGCCGGATGGTCTGTTTCTCGCTGCGCTGTTCGGTGGCGACACGCTTACCGAACTGCGCCAATCCTTCGCCGCGGCCGAAAGCGAAATCGAAGGCGGCGCTTCGCCACATGTCGCGCCATTCGTCGACCTGCGCGAACTCGGCGGACTGCTGCAACGGGCGGGTTTTGCCTTGCCGGTCACCGATGTCGAGCGCGTCACGGTGCGTTACGCCTCGGCCTTCGATCTGATGCAGGATCTGCGGCGTATGGGGGCAACCAACTCACTTACCTCGCGCCGGCGGACGCCGCTGCGCCGGACCACGCTCATGCGCATGGCGGAAATTTATGCGCAGCGTTTCGCCGATGCCGATGGGCGCATCCGGGCCACGTTCGACATCGTTTGGCTCTCGGGGTGGGCGCCGCATCCGGATCAGCAGCAGCCGCTCAAGCCTGGCTCGGCCAAGGCACGGCTTGCCGACGCGCTCGGCGCGCGCGAGATCTCGGCAGGCGAGAAGGCCGGTCGTTAACGCGCGCTCGGCATGAAATATTAAATCAGCGCGGCAAGGTGCGAGATCAGCGGTTCGTCGGCGGGCGGCATGGGATAATTGCGCAAGTCGTGCGGCCGCACCCACTTGAACTGCTGTGCCTCCTTGGCCTCGACGAAGCCGTCCCAATGCCGGCAGACGTAAAGCGGCATCAGCAGATAGAAGTCGGGATAGAGGTGGCTCGCAAAGGTCAGCGGTGCGAGGCATTCCTCCTTGACCGTGATGCCAAGCTCTTCCTTCAACTCGCGAATAAGGCTCTGCTCCGGCCGTTCGCCCAATTCGACCTTGCCGCCGGGAAACTCCCATAATCCAGCCATCGCTTTACCGGCCGGCCGCTGCGCAATGAGCACGCGGCCGTCGGTATCGATCAGCGCGCAGGCTGCGACGAGGACAAGTTTGACGGTCACGGGCGGTCTCGCAGGCGCTGCGTAAAGACAGATTTGGTCGCCTTCATGTCGTCACGCCCGCAACAGTTCGACGACCGCGCTGGCAAATGTTTGCGGATCTTCCTGTGGCGGGTTGTGTCCGATCCGCGGCAAGATGCGCCGCTGATAGGGGCCGACGAAAAATCCGGCATGCCGCTCCGAAGCCTCCGGCGGCAACACGCCGTCGGCATCGCCCTGCAGCGCAATCGTGGGCACGGTAATTTTGGGTTTTTGCGCGAGCTTCCGCTCGATTTCCTCTAGCTGCGGGTCGCCCGCGGCATTGCCATAACGGTGTCGATAGGAATGGATGGTAACGGCGACGAAGTCGGGGTTTTCGAATGAGGCCGCGCTGCGCTGGAAGCTTGCGGTGTCAAAGGCCCAGTGCGGCGACCAAAGCTCCCACAGGAGGCGGCACAGCGCGCCACGGTTGTTTTCCAGTCCGGCGCGGCCGCGTTCGGTCTGGAAATACCATTGATACCAGAACCGCCGCTCTTGCTCGGGCGACTGCGGCTTGGCCGAGCCGGCAATATCCTGGATGTTGTAGCTGTTGACCGTGACGAGACCGCGCACGCGCTGCGGCCATAGCGCGGCAACGATGCAGGCGGCGCGGCCGCCCCAGTCATAGCCGGCAAGCACGGCGCGATCGACCGCGAGTGCGTCCATGAGTTCGCGCAGATCGTTGCCGAGTGCGGCCTGTTGACCCGACCGCGGCGTCTTATCGGAAAGAAAACGCGTCGGCCCGAAACCGCGCAGATACGGCATGATCACGCGGGCGCCGGCGCTGCAAAGCGGCGCGATCACCGCGTCATAGCAGCGGGGATCGTAAGGCCAGCCATGCATCAGAAAAATCGGCACGCCTTCCGCCGCGCCGCTTTCTTCATAAGCGATATCAAGGGTCGCGGTGCGAATGCGTCTGGGCGCGGCGCTCAACTGCGATAATCCCCGTTGATCGCGACATATTCCTGGGTGAGGTCGCAAGTGAGAACGCGATCGCGGCCTTTGCCCAGGCCAAGCGCGACTTTGAGGCTGATTTCCGGCCGCTTCATTGCCGCGGAAACTGCGGCTTCGTCGTACGCTTCATCGCGTGCGCCCCTGTGAGCGACACGAATGCCGCCGAACCAGATCGATAGCCGGTCGCGATCAGCCGGCTCTCCCGCCTTGCCGACGGCCATTACCACGCGGCCCCAGTTGGCGTCCTCGCCGGCGATCGCAGTTTTGACCAAAGGCGAATTGGCGATCGACAGCGCGATCCGGCGTGCTGAAATTTTCGACACCGCGCCTTCGACAATGATCTCGACCAGCTTGCGGGCGCCTTCGCCATCACGGGCGACCTGTTCGGCGAGATCGGCGAGCACGGCGTTGAACGCTTTGCGAAATGGCCCCAGCCGCGGATCAGTACAGCGACGAATGCCCGGCGTCGGCGCGGCGCCGGTCGCGAATGCCAGCACAGTGTCCGAAGTCGAGGTGTCGCCATCTATGGTAACGGCATTGAACGTATCGACCACGCCGTCACGCAACAATGACTGCAATAGCGGCGCGGAAATCGGCGCATCGGTGAAGATGAAAGCAAGCATGGTTGCCATATCGGGCGCAATCATGCCGGCACCTTTGGCAAAGCCGTTGATAGTCACATCCGTTCCGCCAAGGCGGATGCGTGCGGTCGCCAATTTCGGAAACGTGTCGGTGGTCATGATTGCCTTGGCCGCTTCGCTATAGCCGTCCGGCCGCGCTGACCCGGCGAGATCGGTCATGACGCGCTCGAAGGCGTGCGCATCGAGCGGTTCGCCGATGACGCCGGTCGAGGCGAGGAAAACCTCAGAAGTTTTGCAGTTCACCGCCGCAGCGGTGAATTTGGCCGTCAGCGCGCAGGCCTGCCGGCCGCTTTTGCCGGTGAAGGCGTTAGCGTTGCCGGAATTGACGACCAGCGCCCGGGCGAAATGGCCCTTGAGCTGAGCGCGGCACCATTCCACCGGGGCCGAGGGACATTTCGAGCGGGTGAAGACGCCGGCAACGCTTGTCTCGCGATCAAACACCGCGAGCATGACGTCGGCGCGATCGCGATAACGGATACCGGCCTTGGCGGTCGCCAGCCGCACGCCGGCGACAACCGGCAACTGCGGAATTGTTTTCGGCGCGAGCGGAGAAATCGATGCGGACACCGGCATGCCCCTTTTGTCATGGCCGGACCTGTCCAGCCATTCTCTTGAGCCGGTAATGTTTAAAGGCCCCGCTGGCGGGAACAAGCCCGCCGGCCGGCTGTTACTTCTTATCGGCCGTCACTTCTTAGATGGCGCAGCCGGATTAAGTGCCGATGAATCGGATGGGCCGGCAGGCTGGTCGAGACGCTCGATGGTGGCAGATTTACGAAGATTATCGACAAGCTCTGCCTGTGCGCGACGAGCAACGTAATTCTGCAGTTGCCCTCTGACTTGATCGAATGTCGGGGTGGGCTTGATGCGCTTGTCTTCGATCTTGATGACGTGCCAGCCGAATTGCGTCTTCACCGGATCGGAAGTCTGCCCCTTCTCGAGCTTGAAAGCGGCCTCGGCGAATTCCGGCACCATCTGTTCCTTGGTGAAATAGCCGAGGTCGCCGCCTTCGGCGGCCCCAGGATCCTTGGATTTCTCCTTGGCCAGCGTGGCGAAATCCGCGCCTTTCTTTAATTGCGCTTCGATATCTTTGGCTTCGCCTTCGGTCGCCACGAGGATGTGCCGCGCATGGACTTCCTCCTCGTTCGGAGTCTGCTTGATCGCCTCGTCATAGATCTTGTGCATCGCATCGTCGGTCATGGCAGCTTTGCCGGCATCCTGCAGCAGCGCTTCCATCAAAGCCTTGTGACGCTCGAATTCGATCCGGTGCTTGACCTCATTACGATTGGCGAGCTGCTGCTGATCGGCTGCCTGCGCCAGGATAATCACGTCGGCGAGATAGGTGATGAGATAGTCGCGCTTTTGATCGGGACCCATTTGCGGCATCGCGGTGCCGATGTCGTCCTCAGCCATTTTGAGGTCACTCTGCCGGATATCGACGCCGTTGGCGCGCGCGACCACCGGATCAGACTCCTGTGCGCGTGATCCAACTGGGGCGATCAGGAATACCGCGACCGCGACTGCGCTCAGCAGGCGAGCGTCGAATGAGCGAGTGAAAGACATTGCATGCGATCCTTTGGCAGTGAC
>CATPBC010000334.1 GCA_955652195.1 uncultured Xanthobacteraceae bacterium
CCAAACGTTCGCCCAATCGCTTTCAGCGAGTCCCTCCGCAACCAGCTATCCCACAACGTAATTTTCTCTGCCGCCCTCGTACCACCACGAAATCTCTGACTTATCGGCCTATAATCGATCTTTCCCCTCTACGATAAAGTTTGCGTCGACCGGTTGAGCCGGCAGGGGAATAGCGGACATGGATCGGCACGGTTCTGATGTCCGCGTTTGACCCATGTCGGAAGTCGAGCGGTCCAAATTGCTGTGACGCACAACGCCGCCGCCTGCGATCGATGATGTGGTAGAGGGTTTGTATCCTGGGCGATCGGCTGACATGCGGGCACCAAGCACATGGCGCCGCGACGTCCTAGGCAGAACCGTCGGATTTTTGTCGTACCAGTCAAGGCATGAGCGGCCGGGTTCGCTGTGTTGCACAGCACAGTTCTCATTCTGAGATGTGATATATCTTGGCATGCCGGGTGGCCGTCGGCATTCCGGGAGGAAGCTCATGAGACGGCGGGAGTTCATCACGCTTCTCGGTGGTGCGGCAGCGTTACCGATTGCTTGGCCGCTCGCGGCGCGCGCGGCTGCCACGGTGGGACGGTCTTACATCATCGCCACTTTTGCGCTCGCGCCAAAGGATTGGCGGGTTTTAGCTTGTCACCGTGCTACCAACCCCACCGTCAGCTGGCATGTGGATGTGAAATGGACCTGCGTTTACGATTTATTAAGAGGTCAAGAATCGGAGATCCATCTGTTCGGCACACGTGTGTGCTTCCCGCGATGCCCCCCGGCCTGGCCACTATGGGGGGAGGGTGCACCGCGCGACGTTGCGCTTTCGATTGTGCAAATCGCGAGTTCGCATGACGCATTGCTGGTACTGCGGCGAATATGAGATCTTACAAGCGAGCATCCGGGGAGCATTAGCACCCGCTGCAGATAGCCAGTCACGCTTGTCCTCCAATGTGCGTGCGGACACATTGCGGACACAGGCCTTCAGCTGCGGTCGGCCCGTCGAGCATAACTTATTGATTTTGCTGGTACAGCTGGGTGGACTCGAACCACCGACCTCCTGATCCACAGTCAGGCGCTCTAACCAACTGAGCTACAGCTGCACGGCCTGCGGTCGGCAAGCGCGGCGCAACGTAGGAGTAACGCTCAATTTTGGCAAGGTTGCCTGGCGGGGCGGGCCAGACCGCAATCGGCTCAGGTGGAATCCGTCACTGCTCTAAATTCCAGTGGAGCATGATCTTTTTCGGAAAACCGGTTCCCACTTTTTCGGATCATGCTCTAAAGCAAAAGCCCGGGTCATGCCCGGGCTTTCCCCTCGCCGCTACAACTTGGCGATGGCGTTTCGCGTAGGGTCGGATCAAGCGACCTTGCTAAACGCTCTGTTCATGCCGCTCTTGATCGGCTCGGCGGTGTCGGTGGCGACCTTTTGCGCGAGCGCGGTAAGTTCCTTGCCCTGCTCGGTGTACGCCTCGAACTGCTTGCGCGTATGCGCGCTCGACAGCTCGATCACTTCCGACAGCGTCTTCGCGGTGATCAGCTCGCCGGCAAAATCGAACGCGGCATTGGTGTTCACGCGCGCCGCCTCGATGACCTTGAGGCCGTAATCGGAAGCGCCTCGGGTTGCCGTCGAATAGGTGGTCTCGAGCACATCGGTGGCCTCTTCGGCCGCCGCCTTCATCTTCTCGTAGGTGTCCTTGCACTGCGCAACGCCGCGCTCGGCGAATTCACGGAATGCTGCCGGCATCTCGACCTTCGGAATCTCGAACTTCGGGATTTCGAATTTCGGCATTTCGAATGCACTGGTCGATGGTTTGCTTGTCTTCATTTTCGGGGGAGTTGTGGTTGTGGCTTCCGCCATGACACGATCCTTGATGTCGCTCTTCACTCTTGGGGCTGTCTCACTCACGGAGAATTTTTTTGCTTGTGGCATCGCCGCCCGTTGCACGCTGCCTGTGTCCATTGTCCTGGGCCATACGCCATACGCTTTGGCCCAAGCATTTCCGTAGCCTTATATAGCACTCATTTTGGTGCATTGCAACAGAAATTATTGCAACGCACAAATAAGCCTAACAGCCTGGAGATGCGATGGTTTCGGGCCGCTATAACGATTGGTGGGATTACGTCTTAGGCTTAGCAGCATCGACCACAATTTTGGCGGCACTTTGTCCAAGGTCCTGAACTTGGGTCGAAAGCGCCTGCATTTGCCGGCTTAAAAATTCCGACTGCAGGCCCAAGACCTCGGCGCCGTCTTTCGCTTTCATGAGTTTTTGGGCGAAATCGAACGTCGCCTCGACGTTCTGCTCGGCATAAGAGATCGACTTCTGAGCGATCTCGGTGGCGCCGCTCTGCGCGGCCCGGGCGCTTCCTTGGAACTGCCCGACGGCCTTGGTGGCGGCCTCGACAAAGCCTTCGAAAGCTTGGCGCGCCTGCGCCACGCCGCGTTCGGCAAATGCGCGCATTTCACCGGGCATCGCAAATTGTTCGAATGGATCCTTGGCCATGGTACGCTCCTTGTTTCGGGTTCCCTTATCAGTCCAATTGCCAATCCCATTGCCAGCCCGAGGGCTGCGGCGGTCGGAACCAAATGGCCGGGCGCCCCTGACAGTCATGGCTGTTCGCCGATAGCAGTTAAGGTTATCCCGGGTTCTCGCATTAGGCCACGGCCGGCTGGCATGGACGCAAACGCCTCGGACTATTAAGAATCCCTTTAGCAACTGAGTTCCGTCAGCATGTCCACGGTGGGGAGTGAGCGTGCGGTGTTGCGGCATCCGCGATTGGCGCCGC
>CATPBC010000335.1 GCA_955652195.1 uncultured Xanthobacteraceae bacterium
GCGAGCGGCCGCCTGTTCGATGCTGTGGTCGGCGGGCTCGAATCAAACGAGTTCAAGCGGCAGAGCCGGACGATCGCGCAGGCCTGGCAGCAAGCCGGCGCCCAGGCGCGCTACCAGGAATTCGTCGGTACCAACCACTTCACCGTGATCGACCCGCTGTCGGATCCGCAAAGCCCGATGGCGGCGCGGGTCGCCGAGCTGGCACGAGCAGTCAAATCCTAAGAATTTTCAAACTGTAAACCCGTCAGGTGGGCTGCGAGGCGGTCTCAACGACGGTCTGCCGCGTCAGCAACACGCAGGCCGACGCGACAAAGATCAGAGCAAATCCGATCATGTCGGCAACCGTCGGCACCTCGCCGAGAATCAGGGAAGACGCGACGATGCCGATCACCGGCACGGCAAGAACGCCCAGCGACGCGGTAACCGCGGGCAGCCGCCGCACCACCGTGAACCATAGCGCATAGGCGATCCCGTTGCCGGCGATCCCGGTCCAGGCCGTCGCCAGATAGCCATCGAGATGTGCGCCGCCGAACTCGGGCCGGCCTTCGAAGATCAGCATGACGGCGACCAGGATGACGGCCGCCACGGTCATTTGCCAGCTTCCCACCCCCATTTGATCCGCATCGATATGCGCCCATTTCAGGTAAACCGTGCCGCCCGCCCAGCACACGCCGACCGCAAGCGCAAACAGAATGCCGAGTGGAATGCCGTTTTGCGTCAGTGGATAGATGAGGATGGCGAGGCCGGTCGCGCATAGCAAAAGCGCCGTCGTTTGCGTGCGGTTCGGCCGTTCGCCGAGAAACCACCAGGCCAGCAAGACCGACCAGATCGGCATCGTATAGGCGAGGATCGTCACCCGCGATGTGGTGGCCGCGAGCTGGGCAAACGCGCTGAACAGGCTGAAGGCGACAATATTGAGCAGCGCCCCGACCAGGACATGGCCCCAGACTTTAAGCGAGGGAATGCGAAAACGGCGACGCATGATCACGCACAGCAAGGAGTACGTCACGGCGCCCAGCACTGCGGCCGCGGCGCGCATTGTCAGCGGCGGGATTTCAATCAGCGCCAGCTTCATCAGCGGCCAGGTAATGCCCCAGATGAAGCTCAGCACGACGAGCATCATCCGCGCGCCGAAATCGGCGTGCGGCGCAGCGCCGGCCGCGCGGTCGGGATTTCTCACGGGGCTTTCGGACCGGCGGCCATGAACCAATCCGCGATCTGCGCACCGGTCCAGAACAGCACATCGCGTTTCTTGCGAATGACTTCGAAAATGCGGCGCAGATATTTCACCCGATGCGGCGCACCCATGATGTAGGGGTGCATCGACAAGGCCATGATCCGCGCCGAGCCCGCGGAATCGGCATAGATCTGCTCGAACTGGTCGAGCGCGCGTTCGCAATATTCCGAGGCCTTATGGTGCTGGATCAGCATCATGGCGACGTCGTTGCATTCCTGCGTGTAAGGCAGGTTGAGTATCGGCCTGCCGCGGGTCTTCAGCCAGACCGGCTGATCGTCGAGCACCCAGTCGGCAACGTAGTCGTAGCCCTCCTCGGCCAGCACATCCGGCGTTTGCCAGGTTTCGGTGAGGCCGGGGCCAAGCCAGCCGCGCGGCGGCCGGCCGGTCGCCTTGGCGATGACCTCGCGTACTTTGCGGATATCGGCGCGCTCGTCCGGAACCTTCTGCAGATTGCGCTGGGTGAAGCCGTGGCCCATGAACTCCCAGTTGCGCTCGACCGCCGCGCGCACGATCGGCGGGTAGGCGGCGAGCGCCGAACCGTTGATCGCGATGACGCCGGGTATCGCGAACTCGTCGAACAGTTCGACGAAGCGCCAAAAGCCAACGCGGTTGCCATATTCGTGCCAGGCCCAGTTGGGCACGTCCGGCATCGGCGAGCCGCCGGCGGGTGGCGTCAGCACAGTCCGCGGCATCGGCTGGGTCGCATCCCATTCCTCGACATTGATGACGACCCATACCGCCATGCGGGCGCCGTTCGGCAATTGCAGCGGCGGGCGATCAGGGATCGGCGAATAAGCGATCCGATCGGTCGGCAGCATCACTGCCTTAGAAGCCGATTTGTGGCCGGTAGATTTGCGGCGGTTGGATTTGACGCGGTTGGATTTGCGGGATGCGGATTTTGCCGGACGATTAGCCATTGTCGCTGACGCCTTTCCGCGGCGGGTGATAGCAGGGCCTCCGCGCGTTGTCTTGGCACTGTCTTGGCGCCTGTGCAGTCCTTGGCGCGTGTTCGGTCGACGCGGCCGCCTGTTGTTGCACGACATTTCGCTTCATGTTAGCAACCCGGCGATTTCCGGATGCGGCGCATGCCGCTTTCGGCCATACAAGTCCCACTTGAATTCCGCTTGTGTGCCAGTGGCTTGTGCCGAGCGTGCGCGCCGGCTGCGGGTCTTGCGGAAAAGCTCAAGAACACCGCCGACGAGTATCCGCAGCGAGCACATATTTTGGCAGGCGAAGAACCCATCCGATCCGGCGTGGCTGGCCGCTACGCGACTGCTTTGTTCGACCTCGCGGTCGAGGCGAATGCGATTGACGCGGTGCAGGACGAACTCGACCGATTCGACGCACTCGTTGCCGAGAGCGCCGACCTGACGCGACTCGTGCGCAGTCCGGTATTCTCCGCGGACGAGCAGTTGCAGGCGCTTTCGGCTGTGCTCGAACGCGCCAGCATCCGCGGTTTGGCCGCGAACTTTCTCAAGCTCGTTGCCGCAAACCGCCGGTTGTTTGCGGTGCGCGACATGATCAAGTCCTTCCGCGAACGGGTCGCCGCGCATAAAGGCGAAGCCACCGCCCAAGTAACCGTCGCTGAAGAGCTTAAGGACCAACACATCGAGGCACTGCGCGCCGCGCTTAAATCGGTTACCGGCAAGGACGTCGACCTCGCTATCAACGTCGATCCCGCCATTATCGGCGGACTCGTCGTCAAGGTGGGTAGCCGCATGGTCGATACTTCGCTACGCACCAAACTCAATGCGATGAAACATGCGATGAAAGAGGCTCGCTAATGGATATCCGCGCCGCGGAAATTTCCGCAATCCTCAAAGAGCAGATCAAGAATTTCGGCCAGGAGGCCGAGGTTTCGGAAGTCGGCCAGGTCTTGTCGGTCGGCGACGGCATCGCGCGCGTCTATGGGCTCGACAATGTCCAGGCCGGCGAGATGGTCGAATTCGAGAGCGGCGTGCGCGGCATGGCGCTCAATCTCGAAAGTGACAATGTCGGCATCGTTATTTTCGGCACCGATCGCGAAATCAAGGAAGGACAGACCGTCAAGCGCACGCGCGCGATCGTCGAAGTGCCGGTTGGCAAGGGCTTGCTGGGCCGCGTCGTCGACTCGCTTGGCGATCCGATCGACGGCAAGGGGCCGGTCAAGGCCGAACGCAGGGCGCGCGTCGACGTCAAGGCGCCCGGTATTATCCCGCGCCGATCGGTGCACGAGCCGATGGCGACCGGATTGAAAGCCATCGATGCCTTGATCCCGATTGGCCGCGGCCAGCGGGAATTGATCATCGGCGACCGGCAGACCGGCAAGACGGCAATCGCCCTCGATACCATTCTCAATCAAAAATCGTTGAATGCGTCCGGGGACGAGAAGATCAAGCTTTATTGCGTGTATGTCGCGATCGGACAGAAGCGCTCCACGGTCGCGCAATTCGTCAAAGTCCTGGAAGAAAACGGCGCGCTCGATTATTCGATCATCGTCGCGGCCACCGCCTCGGATCCGGCGCCGATGCAATACCTGGCGCCATTCGCCGGCTGCGCCATGGGCGAATATTATCGCGAAAACGGCATGCATGCCGTGATTATTTATGACGATCTTTCCAAGCAGGCGGTCGCCTATCGTCAGATGTCGCTGTTGCTGCGGCGCCCGCCGGGCCGCGAGGCTTATCCCGGCGACGTGTTCTATCTGCATTCGCGGCTGTTGGAACGCGCGGCGAAGATGAACGAAGACTACAAAGC
>CATPBC010000336.1 GCA_955652195.1 uncultured Xanthobacteraceae bacterium
ATCTCGCTTGCAGTCGGCGAACCGTTGCTGGCGATCTCATAGAGTACGCGCGCTTCGCCGAGCGAGTAGGGGCTATCGAGAAACGTCTTCCGCAACACCCCAATCTGCCGCGTATAGAAGCGGTTGAACCGGCGCACAGTCGCGACCCGATCCTCGCCATGCTGCGGCACGGACATGGGCGGCAGCGTCGGCCAGATACTTGACTAAGTCAAGTATCTGGCTTGCCCAGGCGGGACACGATTGGAGACGATCACAAATATTTGTTCTTGTTTTGTTCGTGTCGGCGCGTTAGCCTCATAGCTGGAGCTGTGGTCATGAGTCGCTCATCTGCCTTGAGACGCCCGCCGGCACCGCTGCCCTCCACGCCGGCGGGCGAAATGGGTGCAGCGGTCGATCGTGACCGCCGGCGCGGCCGCGGCACGGCGTCGAACGCGTCCGGGCGTTACGAGCCGCTGGCGCGGGTCGCGTTCGATGACGGCTGGCAAGGCCTGGAACAACTGCCGCCGTTTAAGACCACGGTGACCGCCGACGCCACCCGCAAGATCATCACCCGCAACGATTCGCCGGATATTTCATTTGATCGCTCGATCAATCCTTATCGCGGCTGCGAGCACGGCTGCGTCTATTGTTTCGCGCGGCCGACCCATGCCTATCTCGGCCTGTCGCCAGGACTGGATTTCGAATCAAAGCTGTTCATGAAGCCGAATGCGCCCGACCTGCTCGAGCGCGAATTGTCGGCGCCTGATTATTCACCGAAGACAATTGCGATCGGCACCAATACCGATCCGTATCAGCCGATCGAGCGCCGCTATCAGATCATGCGGCGCATACTGGAAGTGTTGGACCGGGCAGGCCACCCGGTTGGCATCGTCACCAAATCGGCGCTGGTGCTGCGCGATCTCGACATCCTCACGCGCATGGCCAAACGCGACCTTGTCAAGGTGGCGATCTCGGTAACCACGCTCGACTCCAAGCTGGCGCGCGTCATGGAGCCGCGCGCCGCAACCCCACCGCGCCGGCTTGGCGCCTTGCGTGAATTGGTGAAAGCGGGCGTGCCGTCCTCGGCTTTGGTGGCGCCGGTGATCCCGGCGATCAATGATGCCGAGATCGAGCGCATTCTGGAGGCGGTGGCCGAAACTGGCGTGCGCCACGCCGGCTATGTTCTGCTGCGGCTGCCGCTGGAGCTTAAGGATCTGTTCCGCCAGTGGTTGATCGAAAATTTCCCGGACCGTTACCGCCACGTCATCAATCTCATACGCGAGACGCATGGCGGCAAGGATTACGATTCGAGCTGGGGCAAGCGCATGTCCGGTTCTGGCCCAATCGCCTGGATGATCGGCCGGCGCTTTGAGGTCGCCAGCGAACGGCTCGGCTTCAATTTGACCAGTGTGTAGACGACCACAGTACATTTCCGGCCGGCGCGGCCGGCGGCCGAGCAGCTCGATTTATTTTAGCGGCACGAAGGCGCGAATAAGCTTCGCCCGGAAAATTTAGCCGGTAATCCCACATTGCGCGTTACGTCCGCGCATGCTCATCATTGCCGGCATGAATCGCCTGGCAACCGGTCGCACGCAAATTGACGGCAAGCAAACGGCTAAGAGGGACGCCGCCCGCAAGGAACCTGCGGCGCGCCTGCCGCTCGGCGATGAGGAAATCACCCGACCGACCTTCCGGCGCGAACGCGCTGCACTCAAGCGCGGCGTCTGGCCAATCGCCGGCTGCGACGAAGCGGGGCGGGGACCGCTCGCCGGGCCGGTTGTTGCCGCCGCCGTCATTCTCGATCCCGACAATATCCCACGCGGACTTGACGATTCTAAACGGCTCACGCCGGAACGCCGCGCCGTCCTGTACGAGCGCATTTGTGCCCGCGCGCAGGTCGCGGTCGCTCTGGCGCCACCGGCGCGGATCGACCGCGACAATATCCTGCGCGCCTCGTTGTGGGCGCTGACGCGCGCTGTCGCCGCACTACCGGTGAAGCCGGCGCTCGTCTTCGTCGATGGCCGCGATCGCATCGATTCCGGTTGCGACTGCCAAGCCGTGATTGGCGGCGATGGGCTCGTCGCCTCGATCGCAGCCGCGTCGATCGTCGCCAAGGTCACGCGCGACCGGCTGATGGCCTGCCTCGGGGCCGCCCATCCCGGCTATGGCTTCGAACGGCACATGGGCTATAGCGTGCCCGAACATTTCGCGGCCCTGGACCGGCTCGGCCCGACAATCCACCATCGCCGGTCTTTTTCGCCGGTGGCCATCGCGCTGGGCGAACTGGGCGCTGACGCCGACGACGCAATCGGCGATGTATTACCGCTATAGTCTCGCCAGCCGCCGCGATTGGGTCCTCCTTGATGTTCTACGTTCCGCTCTATCTTGAACTGCTGCGCTCACGGCCGCAGCTGGTGTTCTGGTTCGCCGCGCTGGCGCAGGCGGCGATATGGCTCGTTGTACCCGCAGCATTCTATTTTGCACCGCCGGGCGACTTGGCGCAGCTCCTCGCGATCGGCCACGAATTCCGTTTTAATAGCGGCGTCGGTCCGCCGCTCGCTTATTGGCTTGGCGAAATCGCATTCCGTGTCGGCGGATTGTTCGCGGTTTACCTGTTGGCGCAGGTTTGCGTGGTGGTCGCCTATTGGTCCGTGTTCGCGTTGGGCTGCGCCATCGTCGGGCCGGCGCACGCGGCCATCGCGGTGCTGCTGATGGTGGGCGTCGCGCTGTTGACAGTGCCGTCGCCCGATTTCGGCCCGGCGATCCTGACGATGGCGCTGTGGGCGCTTGTCTTGCTGCATTACTGGCAAGCGGTCGTGCAGGGGAATAAGCGATCGTGGTATGTGCTCGGCGTCGCGGCGGCGCTCATTTTGCTCACCACCGATGCGGCGCTGATCCTGCTGGGCACGCTCGTCCTATTTACCGTGCTGACCGAGCGCGGGCGCGCTGTACTTGAAGCGACCGAGCCTTGGATTGTTGCCGTTGCGCTTAGCTTTTTTCTGTTCTTGCATTTGTTTTGGCTCGACGGCATCGGCGACAGCCTTAACCCTGTGCTGGACAGACTGCGGCAGGCCGACAGCGCTGGCGGCAATACTTCGGCTTGGCTGCGGCTTCTGATCGCGTTGGCGCTCGCTCATGCCGGGCTTGCCATCCTGATTGTGCTCGCGGGCGGTTGGCCGCGCAGCCGGGCAATGGCGGCGCCGCCGTTGGTGCGCAAGCCGCTCGATGCGTTTGCCGCAACCTTCGTCAAGATCTTAGCCACGGTGCCGGCGCTGCTCGCCACGATCGTCGCAGTGATGATCGGACGTGCGGTGCCGATTGGCGGCGCGGCGCCTCTCGTCGTGCTCTCGGGGCTTTTCGTGGTGATGATGGCCGGCGACACTATCGCGCTTTACCATGAGCGCGTGCTCGGCTTCGCCTGGACCGGCTTGTTGATTGTGCCGGCGGTTTTCATTCCCTTATTGATCCTGCTGCTGCCATGGGCGATAGGAACCGATCTGAAAATCGCGCAGCCGGCGAGTGCGATGGGCCAGTTTTTCGCCGAAAGTTTCGAGCGGCGCACCGGCCAGCCGCTGGCGATCGTCACCGGCGATCCGCGCACCGCGGCGCTGGTCGCGCTGGCAGCGCCAAGCCGCCCTAGTGTGCTTTTTGATGCAGCGCCCGAGCGTTCGCCTTGGGTGAGCGCAGAGGACATACGTAAGAAAGGCGCCATCGTGGTTTGGCTCACCGGCGATACCACGCCCACGCCGCCGCCCGATATTAAGACCTATTTTCCCGATCTCGTGCCCGAGGTGCCGCGCACTTTCGAACGTCCGGTACAGGGACGCATGCCG
>CATPBC010000337.1 GCA_955652195.1 uncultured Xanthobacteraceae bacterium
CAAACAAATCGCAGTGTGGACGCGATGATTGCGCCCGGAAAGAAGCCGCAAGCATTGCGCCGCTTCATCGAGCAGCTCGGCTTTCGGCAGAATGCGGCGGCCGACCGCGACCACGGTATCGGCAGCGAGGATGTAGGAACCTTTGAGGTCATCGTCGATGCGCACCATGCCGAGCGCTGCTTCGGCCTTGTTGCGCGCGAGCCGGGTAGCATAGGCGCGCGGCAGCTCGCCCCGCTTCGGCGTCTCGTCGATGTCTGCGGGGCGCAGCGCGTCGGGTTCGATGCCGACCTGGTTGATAAGCGAAAGCCGGCGCGGCGAGCCGGAAGCTAGGACCAGTTTTGCACGGCCGATCATTTGAATCGGTAGGTAATCCGGCCCTTGGTGAGATCGTACGGCGTCATTTCGACGAGCACTTTGTCGCCGGCGAGTACACGGATGCGGTTCTTGCGCATGCGTCCCGCGGTATGGGCGATGATCTCATGGTCGTTCTCGAGCTTGACCCGAAAAGTGGCGTTCGGCAACAGTTCCGTGACGACACCGGGAAATTCCAGAAGTTCTTCTTTCGTCATTCGCTTTCCGAAAAGCTCGTTTACCGTCCTACCGGCTCTTTCATGAAAGCCGCGCCAAAATTGGCGCGGACACTAGTGCGGTGGATTTGAAGTTCCTACAGGTCAGTCGGAAGCTCGCATAGGAACTTCAAATCCAAAAACCGCACTAGAATTACATATTTGCTAGTGTCCCTTTTGATTCCGAAGTTCGCATGAGAACGTGCCGACAAAGTGTGCGACCTTCGGAATCGGGACACTAGCGGATGCCGCGTCCCATCACAACACTGCCGATGCGCGTCGGGTATCGCGCACGATCTCAATGCGACGCGTCATCTTCTCATTCATTGCCGGGGCCGCGGCGAATGAAACGCGCCCGAATGCGCGCCAACAGCTGATCGCGCACTTGCCGGTAAGCTTCCAGCCGCTGCTCGCGGCTGCCTTCCACCGCAGTCGGATCGGCAATCGGCCAGTATTCCACGTCAACGGCGCTGGTCCGGGTCACTTCCAGCGCCCGGTGATGCGCTTCCGGAGCGAGCGTGACGATGAGATCGAAGTTGAGCCCTTCCCATTCGTCCAGCTCCTCGAAGGTCACCGGCTTGTGCCGCGAAATGTCGAGTCCGATTTCCGCCATCACCGCCACCGCAAACGGATCAAGTTCCCCCTTGCGCACGCCGGCCGAGCCGACATAGACCGCGCGTCCGAAAATCTGTCCGAACAGCGCGGCCGCGATCGGCGAGCGTACCGCGTTCAGCCCGCAGGCGAACAACACCGCCAGCGGCGGGCGGGCTTGCAGCGCCATCGCGCCCTCAGCCCTTCCAGTGCAAGACTGAGATCAACGTGAACAGCCGGCGTGCGGTGTCGAAATCGATGTCGACCTTGCGCTTGAGCCGCTCCAGCATTAGCTGCGAACCTTCATCGTGCAGCGCGCGCCGCGCCATATCGAGGGCCTCGATGCGGTCTGGCGTCGCTGTGCGGATGGCCATGTAATAACTGTCGCAGACCACGAAATAGTCTTTGACGACGCGGCGGAACGGCGCCAGCGATAACAGATGCGCGATCACTGGCGTGTTGTCGGTGAGACGGACATCGAAGACGAGCCGATTGCCGCTGATGGAAAGTTGCAGCGCGTAAGGTCCGCCGTCGTGGCCGACCGGCCTGAACTTGTTGTCTTCGAGCAGGTCGTAGATCGCCACCCGGCGCTCATGCTCGACGTCATCGTTGCTGCGGCCGAGCGAAGCTTCGTCGAGAGTCACCGCCGCTAGGCGGCCGGTATTATCTTTGCTGGATGCTCGTCGCGGCATCAGAGCATGTTAGCGGTTGAGTCGGATCGTGACCGAGCGCGCGTGCGCATCGAGCCCTTCCTCGGTCGCCAGCGTGATCGCGGCGTCGGCGAGCGAACGCAATTGGTCGGGGCCGCATTTGAGGATCGAGGTGCGCTTCATGAAGTCGAGCACGCCGAGGCCCGAAGAGAACCGCGCCGCGCGCGCGGTCGGCAATACGTGATTGGCGCCGGCGACGTAGTCTCCAATTACCTCCGGCGTATGCGGTCCGAGGAAAATCGCGCCGGCATTGCGGATGCGCTCGACGAGCCATTCGCCGTCGGTGAGGGCGATTTCGATATGCTCCGGTGCGATAACATCGATCAGCGGCACGGCTTCCTCGAGCGTGCGCACCACAATGATCGCGCCGTAGTCGCGCCAGGACGCAGCCGCGACCTTGCCGCGCGGCAAAGCCGCAAGTTGCGCGGCGACCGCGCGCTCGACGTCACGCGCGAGATCGGCGCTGTCGGTGATCAGGATCGCCTGCGCGCTGGCGTCATGTTCGGCCTGTGCCAAAAGATCGGCGGCGATCCACTCCGCATTGCCGTTCCGATCGGCGACGATCAGCACTTCCGAGGGGCCAGCGATCGTATCGATGCCGACCTTGCCGAATACGATGCGCTTGGCGGCGGCGACGTAGGCATTGCCCGGTCCGACAATCTTGGCGATGGGCGCAATCGTTGCGGTGCCGTAGGCCAAGGCCGCGATCGCCTGGGCGCCGCCAACGCGAAAGATCTCATCGACGCCGGCGAGCTTGGCCGCGGCCAAGACCAGCGGATTGAGTTGGCCGCGCGGCGCCGGAACTGTCATCACCAGCCGCGGCACGCCGGCGACCTTTGCCGGCACCGCGTTCATGAGAACCGACGAAGGATAGGCGGCGGTGCCGCCCGGCACGTAGAGCCCGACCGCTTCGATCGCCGTCCAGCGCGAACCGAGCTCAACACCGAGCGGATCGACAAAGCTGTCGTCCTGCGGCAGCTGGCGGCGGTGATAGGTTTCGATGCGCGCGCGCGCGAGTTCCAGCGCGTCGAGCGCGGTGGCGCTGCATGCCGTCACGGCTGCCGTTATCTCGTCGGCCGTTACCCGCAAGCCGGCGCGGTCGAGATCGCATTGATCGAATTTGCGCGTGTAGTCCTTGAGCGCGGCGTCGCCGCGCGCCGCGACATCGACGACGATAGCCCGCACCGCCGCTTCGACATCCACTGATGCTTCACGCTTAGCGTCAAGCAATGCGCGAAACTTTTGCGCAAAGTCGCCGGACGTTATTTCAAGGCGGACGGCCATCGCATCAGCACTGCGGCTCAGCGGCGCCGTGACGGCGCGCTTGGCGTTAAACTTCCGCGCTGCGTAGCAGTCCGCAGAACTTATAACAATTCTAAAATTCGGTTTTTAGATTGACAAAAAGTCCGCTGTTCCCCAACTCCTTAGGCGAGTGGTTTTTGGCAAGTCCTTGGGGCAACTCCTTTTGGGCAAGCCCGTGCGAGTCCTTGGATAGGCTATTCATGGCAGAGATCCGCCTTGCCGGCATGGTGAATCGTATTTGTGCATTTGATAGGCGGCATTTTCTGTCATTCCTGCTGATCTCGCCCGCATTGCCGCTGTTGGTGAGCGTCGCGCGCGGCGAAGATACGGTCGCCCTGTCGCTGACGATTAAGGACCGCCAATTCGATCCGGCGGAGCTGCATGCGCCGCCCGGCCGGGCCATCGAAATCCATGTCAAGAATCTCAATCCGATCGTTTCGGAATTCGAGAGCAGCGATTTGCATTTGGAGAAGATCATACCAGTCGGCAAGGAGGCGGTAATCCGCGTGCGGCCGCAACAGCCGGGACGCTATAATTTCTTCGACGATTTTCATCGCGAAACGCAGGGCGTGCTGGTTGTGCCATGACCGATTTTTTCAGTCGCAGCAGCAAAGCGATTGCGGTTGTCACCGTAGCAGCAGCGATGATCGACGCCGTCCCGCATCAACCGAAATTGGCTGTTGGGTGAGGTGCCGGTGCTTGCAGCTCTTGTCATCGTCTTTCGTGAAGTCTTCGAAGCGGGCCTGATAATCGGCATCGTCATGGCTGTCACGACGGGCGTGGCCGGTCGTGCGGCGTGGATTTCTGGCGGCGTCACCGCCGGCGTGCTGGGCGCGTGCGTGGTGGCGGTGTTTACCAGCGGCTTGTCGCAATTGTTCGGCGGCACCGGCCAAGAAGTCTTCAACGCCGGTATTCTGGGTTTCGCGGTGCTGATGCTGACTTGGCATAATGTCTGGATGTCGCGCCACGGCCGCGAGCTTATGGCGGAACTACGGGCCGCGGGCGAGGCTGTTGTCGCCGGATCGAAGTCGCTGTTGGCGCTTGCGATTGTGGTCGCCGTGGCGGTGTTGCGCGAAGGATCCGAGGTCGTGCTGTTTCTCTTTGGCGTCGCCGCGGCGCAAGGCGGCGGCAGCTGGGCTCTGGTCGCTGGCGGCTTTGCCGGACTTCTGCTCGGCTCGCTGGTCTGTCTCTTGACCTATCTCGGTTTGCTCAGCATCCCTTCGCGCTACCTGTTCGGCGTCACCAGCGCCTTGATTGCGTTACTCGCCGCCGGCATGGCCGCACAGGCGATCGCCTTCCTCGAACAGGCCAATATCGTTACCGCGCTCGACCAAACGGTGTGGGATACGTCCTGGATATTGCGGGATTCGAGCTTCTTGGGCCGGGCGCTGCATACGCTGATCGGCTATGTGGACCAGCCCACAGCCATGCAGGTCGTGGTCTATGCGTTGACGCTCTCGGTGATTGCCATGCTGATGAAGCTGTTCGCCGCGCCGCAGACACACCGCCCGCGTGCTGCCTGAAATCCGGTTAAGCGCGGGCCGTATTGGCGGTGAAATGGTCGGGGCAGATTGCCGCTGCCGAAACCTCGCCGAGATCGGCCAGCTCAGCCTCCAGGCATTCGACTTCGAGACGAATGACGCCGCCGCCGGAAAAGATGAGCGATACCACGCCGGCCGGCGAGTCCGTTTCGGCGAATTCCACCGCGAGCAAATTGAGCTGCGCATCCTTCGCGGATTGATCGAGATTGCGGCATTTGCAGGCAAGAACGCGCTCGAAGCGGAGCGCCGTGCGGCAACGGCGATAGTCGGCCTTGCTGTAGCCTGCGCCTGATTTGGCAATATCGACGGCGCTCATCCAATCGAAGCGATTGAGCGCCATGACGAAGCGATGATCGTGCGGCCGCCAGAAAATATCGGCGATCTTGACGAGCGAATCCTGCACATGGGCTGAGACGACCTCGATATCATCTTTATCGAGGGCGACGAGCTTGAGTTCGTCAGTGCACGGACTCATCCGATCGCTTCCCTGATCAATCTGCTTCCCTCCGCAATTAGTGACGCCATCTGCGACCCGCAAGTGTTGCAGCGAAGACGCGTGCCGAACGGCTGCTATTTGCAGCCGTTCGGGGTCGCTGTTTTGCCGGGCGGACAATCGCCGGCCGGACGGTCCGCGAGTTTGGCATTGGCTGGCGCCGGATGTGGCGGCGGTGGTGTCG
>CATPBC010000338.1 GCA_955652195.1 uncultured Xanthobacteraceae bacterium
CGCCAACCTTGCATCACGCTAGCGTCAAGCGGCGAAATTACTGCCGATTTTGGCGAGTGCGGGCCATTTAGGGCTGCCATCCCGGAGTGTCAAGGACGGCGGCCAAGCAGGGCCCGCCCGCCGCGGCATCGGCTTGTTCCGGCGCGGCAACACCGGTAAACCCTGCGCCACGGCACTTGAGCTGGGGCGCGCAATGATCGAGCTTCTCCAATTCATCTCTTATCTGCTCACTATTTATGTCTACATCGTCATCGCGATGGCGATCTTGAGCTGGCTGATCGCGTTCAACGTGGTCAACACGCGCAATCAGATCGTGCACATGATCGCCGAGCTGCTCTATCGATTGACCGAGCCGGCGCTGCGTCCAATCCGCAACGTTCTGCCGAACATGGGCGGCATCGACATTTCGCCGATCATTTTATTTCTCATCATTTTATTTATTCAATCGGTCATTCTGCCCAACATTGCCAAACTGTTCATCTAAGAGTCGATCCTGACGTCATGGCTTCAACGCCATGTTAAAGAGACCATCGTCGAAGCCATGGTCGAGACCTTCTTCGAGACCATGGATGCGCGTGGCGGACGGGATCGTGCTCGATGTGCGCCTGACGCCGCGCAGCGCGCGCGACGCGATCGAGGGCATCGAGTGCCGCGCTGACGGACGGACCGTGCTCAAGGTAAGAGTGCGCGCGGCCCCGGTGGAAGGCGAAGCCAACGACGCGCTGCGGCGGCTCATCGCCAAAGCGCTTGGCATTGCGCCGCGGCAGGTCGAGCTTGCAGCGGGCGCGGCCGCGCGCCTCAAGCGGCTGCAAATTGCGGGCGACGCGCAGATGCTCGACGCAATGCTTGAGCGCTTGTTGAAGGGAACGGCAGAGTGCCAAAATGAGCGCCAAAATTAGCGCCAAGATCATCGACGGCAAGGCGATCGCTGCCGATCTGCGCGCCGCCGTCAAAGCCGAGACGCAGCTTTTGACGGCCGCGCACGACATCGTGCCGGGGCTTGCGGTCGTGCTGCTCGGCGACGATCCGGCGAGTAGATCCTATGTCACGAGCAAATCCCGCGCCGTGCTCGAAGTGGGTATGCGCCCGTTCGACCATCACTTGCCGGCCGATGTGAATGAGGCTGAACTGCTCGCGCTGGTGCAAAAGCTCAATGCCGATCCGGCGGTGCACGGCATTCTGGTGCAGGCGCCGCTGCCGCCGCAGATCAGCACCAACCGTATTGTGGCCAGCATCGATCCGGCCAAGGACGTCGACGGCTTTCATCCGCTCAATGCCGGCCGGCTTGTCAGCGGCTTGCCAGCGCTCGCACCTTGCACTCCGATCGCCTGCATCAAGCTGATCAAGACAGTCCGCACCTCGCTCGCCGGCTGCGACGCGCTGATGGTGGGACGCTCGCATATTGTCGGCAATCCGCTGGCCCAGCTCCTTCTCAAGGAAAATGCGACGGTGACGATCGCGCATACCCGCACGCGCGATCTGCCAGCCTATTGCCGCCGAGCCGAAATTCTCTGCGTCGCCATCGGTCACGCCGAATTCATTCGCGGCGACTGGATCAAGCCGGGCGCCACTGTGATCGATATCGGCATCAACCGCGTGGACGCCGGCGGCAAATCGCGCATTGTCGGCGACGTGAACTTTGCCGAAGCGCTCAATGTGGCCGGCGCGGTGACGCCGGTGCCTGGCGGCGTCGGGCCAATGACGATTGCCTGCCTTCTGGTCAATACGCTGCGCGCCGCTTGCATGCAGGCCGGCTTGCCGGCGCCGGAGATCTGATCTTAGCTATTCCAGCCGAAGGCCACTTTGTCGAGCACGCGGGCACCGAATTTTTCCGAAGACCGCGCCACCGCCTTGCCGCCGAGCGCGCGATAGAACTCGACCGCATTCTCGTTCTCCGAGAGCGCCCACACGATCAGCGATTTCAGCGCGCTCTGCGCCAGATCGCGCCGCGCCGCCGTGAACAAGCGCCGGCCGAAGCCCAAGCCCTGGAATTCTGGCCGCAGATAAAGTTCGTAGATTTCGCCGTCGTAATAGAGGCTGCGCGCCCGGTTGCGCCCGTAATTGGCATAGCCCGCGATCTTGTCGCCGAATTGAAGGAGCGCAATGCGGCTGCCCTTGCGAATCGCGCTTTCCCACCACGCCGGACCGCGCCGATTGATGAGCCGGCGCAGCTCGGCGCCCGGGATAATTCCCTGATAGGCGGTCCGCCATGCCTCATCGTGCGCCTCCGCAACCGTGGCGGCATCGCTCGCCCGGGCGCGGCGGATTTCGATAAGGACGGTGCTCATGATGCGGTGCTCATGACGCGGTCTCGACGTTATCGACCCGAGGAGTAGTCTTAGCGCTCGTCCCCGGCCGAGCTCATCGGTGCGATCAAAGCAAGCAAGATGGCGGCCTGCAAGACTTCACCTTCCATTTCACCACATCGATTATTACCGGAAAGAAATGGAGCCTGCCAGAATTGCAAACAGGAAAATGCGCTTCTGCCGCGCAATCCGCGACGGCTGTTGCAATCCCGTCACGGTTGGGGACTTTTTGCCGCGCTCGCGCGCCACGCGCGGTTATTTATGACAAGATGCGCCTCGAATCATAGCCGCCGAGGCGGCGCGTGAGGAAAGCAACGCGGGCACGCTTAGACGCGCTCGGCTTCTTTGCGCCGCTCGTCGCGTTTACGCTCGTTTGGATCGAGCAGCTTCTTGCGCAGCCGTATCGATTTTGGCGTCACTTCGACGAGCTCATCGTCCTCGATATAGGCCAGGGCCTTCTCCAGCGTCATGCGAATCGGCGGCGTAAGCCTTATCGCTTCGTCTTTGGAATGGGTGCGGATATTGGTGAGCTTCTTGCCCTTGAGCACGTTGACCTCAAGGTCATTGCCGCGGGTATGCTCGCCGACGATCATGCCGCGATAAACTTTCCAGCCCGGCTCGATCATCATCGGGCCGCGGTCTTCGAGATTCCACATGGCATAGGCGACGGCCTCGCCTTGATCGGTTGAGATCAATACGCCATTGCGGCGGCCGGCGATTTCACCGCGATGCGAGCCATAGGCATGAAACAGCCGGTTCATGACGGCGGTGCCCCGCGTATCGGTCAGTAGTTCGCCGTGGTAGCCGATCAGCCCGCGCGTCGGCGCGTAGAAGATCAGCCGCACCCGTCCGCCGCCGGATGGGCGCATCTCGATCATCTCGCCCTTGCGCTCGGCAAGTTTCTGCACGACGACGCCGGCGTGCTGTTCGTCGACGTCGATGACGACTTCTTCGATCGGTTCGAGGAGCTCGCCCGTCAGGCCATGCCGAAACAGCACCTTCGGCCGCGACATCGAAAGCTCGAAGCCTTCGCGCCGCATGGTCTCGATCAGAATGCCAAGCTGCAATTCGCCGCGGCCGGCGACCTCCATTGAATCTTTTTCGTTGGATTCCGAGATGCGTAGCGCCACATTGCCCTCGGCCTCGCGCAACAGCCGCTCGCGGATCACCCGGCTTTGCACCTTGTCGCCCTCGGTGCCGGCGAGCGGCGAATCGTTGATGCGGAATGTCATCGTCAGCGTCGGCGGATCCATCGGCTGCGCCGGCAATGGCTCGGTTACTTCGGGCGCGCACAGCGTGTGCGAAACGGTAGCCTCGGGCAGGCCGGCGATCGCGACGATGTCGCCGGCGAAGCCTTCCTCGATCGATGCGCGCTCGAGTCCGCGGAAGGCGAGCACCTTGGTGACGCGGCCTTCTTCGATCAGAGCGCCGTTGGGATCGAGAACCTTCACGGTTTGATTGGCCCTCACCGAGCCGGCGCTGATTCGGCCGGTGACAACGCGGCCGAGATAGGAATTGGCCTCCAATATCGTGCCCAGCATGCGGAACGGGCCGTCCTCGACCCCCGGCGGCGCGACATGGCGGATCACCAGATCGAACAGCGGCGCCATGCCTTTATCCTTGGGTCCGGCGGGGTCGGCGGCCATCCAGCCCTGTTTGGCCGAACCGTAGAGAATGGGGAAATCGAGCTGCTCCTCGCTGGCGTCCAGCGCGGCAAACAAATCAAACACGGCATTCGCCACCTCGGTCGGGCGCGCGTCCGAGCGGTCAACCTTGTTAATGACGACGATCGGCTTGAGCCCCATCTTCAGCGCCTTGGAAACCACGAATTTGGTCTGCGGCAGCGGTCCCTCGGCGGCATCGACCAGCACCAGCGCGCCGTCGACCATATTGAGGATGCGCTCGACCTCGCCGCCGAAATCGGCATGGCCCGGCGTATCGACGATATTGATGCGAGTATTCCGCCACACCAGCGAGGTCGCCTTCGCCAGAATCGTGATGCCGCGCTCGCGCTCGAGATCGTTGGAATCGAGCGCGCGCTCGATCACGCGCTGGTTCTCGCGGAACGAGCCCGATTGCTGCAACAGCCGGTCGACCAGCGTCGTCTTGCCATGGTCGACGTGGGCGATAATGGCGATGTTGCGCAGGTCCATTGGGGGCTTTGTGAAAACGGGCGAATCCTGGAAAATTCACGGGCCCCGAAGGGCCCGCGATTCGCATGCGGTATATAGGCATAAATGGCGCCGAGGCAATCGCCGCCTCCATGCGGAGACGCCTACGCGGCAGAAAAGCTAAGCAGCAGCGGCGTTGCCGGCGGGCTTGGCGGCGCTACCGGCCGGCTCGGCGCCGGCGTCCCCGGTCAATCTATCCGCGCGATCGAGTATGGCGGTGCGCCGCGCGGCGATCGCGAAGCGAAGCTGATCGAGCGCGAAGGCAAACGACATGCGCACGGTCTCGTCGAATTCCTCATGCTCACCCTGATGGACGATTGCGATCACGAGATTGTCCGCTTCGACCTGAAGCTGTTCGAGCGTTGCCAAGCTCTGCGCTGCATGCGCCTTGCGAACGAGATCGAGCACGCGTTGCAATAGCCGCAGCCGCCGCGTGCGCTTGTCCCGGCGCAGATAGCCCGCCATGCCGGCAAGGGCCGATCCGAATACCGGAAAGATCAGCATGCCGTAGAAGATATCGTCGCCGTATTTGTCGAAGAACGATTGCTGACTGTCGTTCAGATAGGCGAGCGCACCTGAATGCGCGACCACATCGGCATCCTTGTCGGTCGAGGGCGCCGCAATCTTGATCTCGCCTGGCACCGCGGCGGCAAGCGCTTGGCGGGAGGTAAAGATAAGCTTCGCCAGCGCGGCGATGACGGAATCGCTGTATGATTTCCGCGCCACCAGATATTCGGCAAAGCTGAGACTCTTGAGACTGTCGTCGGGCGTCGGCGGAGTGCCGCCGAAAGTGCCGGCGTCGATGTCGATCGATTCGAACACGGGATTGCGCTTGGCGATGCCATCGGCCTGATCTATCTCAACAAAACTTGGCGCTTCGCCGTTTCGACTGGCCGCCTTGACCGCGTCGGAAATGGCCGCGCCGGTGGCCGCGCCGGCAACGAACAGCACATCGACCTGATTGTTCTTGACTGCGTCGACAATGTTGTTGGGTTCGATTTCCGACACGTTCACCTTGGCGATCGGCACGCCGTAATGATCGAGTACGGCGCGCAGCAGATCAGGCGTCGCCTCGTTGCCGGTCACGATTCCGACGCGGTGGCCGGCAAGCTGATCGATCTTTTCGATCTTGCCGGACTTCTTCTTTCCCTTCTTTGCCGATCCGGATGGCGGAACGATCAGCGCCATTACGTTTTGCCGCAGGATGGCGACCACCGGCCATTTCAGCGAGCTGTCGGCCGTGCTTGGCAGAATGGCGAGATCGGCCTTACCGTCTCTGATCGCGTTAGCGGCGTCTTGCGAGCTGGCGACGGGCACGAATTTCAAGTGAAGATTGCGATGGCTCTGGGCGATCTGGTCGGATAGGGCCTGGACGAACTTTGCGTCGGTCGGTCCCGCCGCAATCCGCACACGCTCCGCCTCGGTGCTGATGTAGAAGCCGACCCAGACGAGGCCGACCACGATCGCCGTACCGAGAATGGCGAGCAGCCAAGTGTGGCGCACAATCATTCGCACCCGGCTGCGCATAATATGTTCAAGCGACTCGATACTCATAATTCGATCCGCCGATTGGGCGCTGGCGGCCCTTGCTGCACCCGATCGCTGCCGGAACAGCCACAATTTCATGGCGAGAGGGATACGGTTCGGTGTTCCGGGCGACATACTTAATTCTATCACGGCTGCGCCGGTTTGAGGCGATACTGCAAATCTGCTCTGCCATCGTGGCCGGTCCGTTGGTTAACACTGCGCCGCAGATTTCAAAGCCTAAAGCCCGCTTGAGGTTACGAAAATTCCCGCCGCAGCACGATCAGGCTCCGGCCGGCCGGCTCCATGGCCCAAACCGTAAGCCGCCGGGCATCGCGCGGTGCACCATCAGCATTTCGCCGATGGTGGCCGAGGTCACGAGCCCGATCAGGCGCTGCGATGCATCGACAATTCCGACGGCGGGCGCCGATTTTTGCTGCAAGAGACGAAAAGCTTCATCGAGGCAGTGGCGGTGCCCGAGCGTGAGTATTTGTCCGGTCATGACGTCGCCAACTTTGGCGTCGGGGCCGCGCTCCTTGAGCGCCCGGATGATATCGTTGCGCGCTAAGAGACCGACCGGACGGCCGAGCCCGTCCACCACCGGGAACTCGCCCTGGGTGGTGCGCAGCAGCGTCTCCACCGCGGCATCGACATGCTCATCGGGTGTCAGCGTGAGGAATTCGGTCATCATCGCCGCAGTCACCGGCACGCCTTGCGAAATGGCGCGGATCGCAACCAGATGCGCCTCCGCCGCGGCGGCAAGATAAACGAAAACGGCGATGAAGATCAGCAACGGATCGCCGAACAGGCCGATAAAGCCGAGGACGAACGCGACCGCCTGTCCGACCGAGGCTGCGATTTCGGTGGCGCGGACATAACCGAACCGCGTCGCCAATAACGCGCGGAGCACGCGGCCGCCGTCCATCGGAAAGGCCGGGATCAAATTGAATAGCGCGAGAAACACGTTCACAGCGGCGAGCCGTTCGACGAGGCCGATTTTGTTGCTTTCGATCGAGCCGAGATGGCTTGGGTCGAGACTGGCGCCACCGATCACGACCAGCACGGCGGCGATCGCCACATTGACGGCCGGGCCGGCGATGGCGATGAGGAACTCTTCGCTGGGTCGTTCGGGAATGCGCTCGAGCCGCGCCACGCCGCCGATCGGAAGCAGAATCACGTCGGGTGTCGCAACACCGAATGCGCGCGCCGTGAAAATGTGGCCGAATTCGTGAAGCAGCACGCAAAGGAACAACAGCACCATGAACAAAAGGCCGTTCCAGGCAGCCTGCGGGCCGCCGGAAACGTAGCTGACGCCGAAGATCCAGGCGAGAAACAACAGGAATGTCACATGAATGCGGATCGCCGTCCCGGCGACCGAGCCGATGGTCAAAGACCAGCCCATAGCGACCTCCTGACGACCTCCTAGTGTCCCGATTCCGAAGTTCGCACGCTCTGTCGGCACGCTCTCATGCGAACTTCGGAATCAAAGGGACCCTAGCAAATATATAATTCTAGTGCGGTTTTTGGATTTGAAGTTCCTATGAGAGTTTCCGACCGAGCTGTAGGAACTTCAAATCCACCGCACTAGCGACGAGCGCAGCGACTTTCGCGCATTGCGCCTTTCTTTCCATTAGGTAAGAATTGATCGGCTATTTGCGAGTGCCGCGCGTCATCCGCGCTGGTCCCCGACGAAGCGCGAAGGAGCGCCGATATGGCAGAAAAACTCTCCGGCGATGCACGCAAATCTGCGCTCGCCCGCGTCAAAAGCTGGCACGAAGTGGCGGGTCGCGATGCCATCACCAGGAAATTCGTTTTCAAGGATTTCAGTGAAGCCTTCGGTTTCATGGCGCGCGCCGCGTTGGTGGCGGAGAAACTCGACCACCATCCCGAATGGTCAAACGTCTACAAGACGGTTGAGGTGACGTTGTCGACGCACGATGCCGGCGGCCTCACGGAGCTTGATGTCAAGCTGGCCGAAGCCATGGATAAGCTCGCGGACAAGCTGTCAGGTTGAATTCCGCCTTGCCGTTGCCGTGTTTCAGAGCCATTTCATAAGCGCCTTTATCGGAGCAATACGCCCGCAGGAGAGCCGGAGTTACAGGACACTAGCTACCGGAGATTTGGAGCTACAGGAGATTTGGAACTTATGTGGTTTTGGCAGCAAGCCGCGACTTGGCCGGATTTTTGGCCGGATTTTGCCGCGCTGACCCGCCGCATGGCGGACGACGAAGCCGACTTGCGCCGCAAGTTGTGGCGCAAGCTCAAGCGCGAAGTAGCGACCATTCCGTTCCTGGAAGACGTGCTGACTGCGCATTACTGCGCCTTCGATCGCCACACCCCGCTCCACGTCAAGGCCGTGCTCGTCGGCGCCGTCGTCTACTTCGTCGCGCCGGATGACTTGATCCCCGATTCTCTGCCGATCATCGGCTATGCCGATGATGCCGCGGTGCTCGGCCTGGCGATCAAGCTGATGTCCTCGCATATCAAGCCCGAGCATCGCGAAGCGGCGCGCCGCATGGTGGCGCGACTGCGCGAAGCGTAGGGCTGCTAGGGTGGGACTGGTATGATGGAATTAAAAAGGCAGCGTCACCACAAAAAAGTACCCCAAGCACACTACGCACTTGGGGTCTCCTCAGACTTCCGGGCTGGACGGCTTGGGGTGTCGGGGTACAGGGGCCGCCCAGTCTTGGCCCAATGCACTTAGGGCCAGGCGGCGGTGTCGGGGGACAGGGGAGTCGCCCAGCTGTCCTAGTACCTACAGTAGATAGGCAGCGCGCTCTGCACCCGCAATGCGGATCACGCGTTAGTGTCATCGGCTGGTCGCAATACACTCTGACGACTGCGCCGACTGTTTAATGTTAGTCGACCTCCGCAGCAGCTTCGCGATGTTCGCGGCGATGCGCCGTTGAGGAACCCAAACCGGCGGTCTTGCTAAGGGTTCAGGGGCGCAAGCGCGCTACGCAGTGGCTCGCTAGAAATCATCATGAGGCCAGTGAATGGCTGACTTAGCTCGAGGATTAGGAAGATCGAAGCAGACGCCGAAAGCGCGAAAATGCCGAGCGCGACAATAGTGGTTGCGTTGTTGTCGGCGAAGAGGCTGAAGCTCGCAAATATAATAGCGAGCCAGGACACCAGGATCATGCGTTAAGTGCGCAGCACGATTTTGCCCATCACCTTGCGCTCGGCGATCGCGTTGAGCGCCGCCGCGATCTCAGACAGCGGATAGACCGCTTGAACATGGGCGCTGAGCTTGCCTGCGGCGCTCCAATTCACGATGTCCGCCATCAATTTGCGCTGCGCCTGCGGCTCGCGGGAGGTCCAAGCGCCCCAGGACACGCCGCGGATATCGCAGCTTTTAAGAAGTGCAAGGTTAAGCGGGATTTTTGGGATTTCGCCGGCGGCAAAGCCCACCACGAGATAGCGGCCGAGCCAGCCGAGCGAGCGGAGCGCCGGTTCGGCATAGCGGCCGCCGACCGGATCGTAGACCACGTCGATGCCGCGTTCGCTGCCAAGCTTTCTGAGCGAACCGCGCAAATCCTCACGCTCATAGTTCACGGTGTCGTCGGCGCCGTGTTTGCGGGCGAAAGCGAGCTTTTCATCCGAGGAGGCGCAGGCGATCACGCGCGCGCCCATGATCTTGCCGAGCTCGACTGCCGCAAGCCCGGTTCCGCCGGATGCGCCAAGCACGGCGAGCGACTCGCCCGACCTGAGCTCGGCGCGCTCGCGCAGCGCGTACAGTGTCGTCCCATAGGTCACGGTCAAGCCGGCGGCGCGCTCGAAATCGAGCTGATCGGGGATTTTGACCAGCCGTTCCGCGCGGACCGCGACGCTCTCCCGCGCCGCGCCCCAGCCGCAATAACCGATGACGCGATCACCCGGTCTGATATCGGCGACACCGCTATCGACGCTCTCGACCACTCCGGCAAATTCCGCGCCGGGCGAAAACGGAAATGGCGGCTTGTGCTGGTATTTGCCGGCGATAATCAGGGTATCGAAAAAATTGAGCGCGACCGCTTTCACGGCCACGACAGCCTCGCCCAGGCCGGCGCCCGGCGGGTCGATATCGTCCAGTCTGAGTGCGTCAGGCGGACCGAAATGGGTACAGAGAACGGCTTTCATGCGCCTGTTGCTCCTCGCTGAAAATCCCGCAGCAATCGGGCGGAGCTTCATAAACGTGAAAGCGGCGTTCGGAAAGCACGTTGCCGAAAGGGTAGGTTTGCACCGCCGCAGCCCAGCTCGCTTCGAATTGGATAAAAATTGAAAGTTTTGCTATCAATACTGTTTGTTGTAACGGCTTGGTTGCCCCGATTTGGGGCATTGCCGTGCGAGGCCCGATGCGGATCCAGCGACTGCGGATGCAGCGACAATGGAGGTTTGTGTTTTTGCTGCTCGGTGTAGCGGCAATGCTTTGTCCTGCACGCGCCCAGCAATCTACGCCGGCGACTGCGCCTTCTGCGGCCACGCCAGCCAAGCCAAAGCCCAAACCCGAGGCAAAACCCGAAGTGAAGCCGGCAAAACCGGCCGCGCCGGCTGCTGCCGCTAAGCCGGCATCGCCTGCCGCCGCAGTCGCCGGCGGCGCCCAGCCAAAGCTACTTGGCCAGTACGGCGTGTGGGGCGCCTACACGGCTTCACCCGGCGGCAAGAAAATCTGCTTCGCGCTTGCCAAGCCGAGTTCGTCCGAGACCAATCCTCCCAACCGGCCGCGCAATCCGGTCTACATATTCATTTCCACGCGCCCGGCCGACAAAGTGGCGAATGAGGTTTCGGTCGTGGTCGGTTATCCGTTCAAATCGGGCGCCGAGGCTAGCGCCCAAATCGGCGCGAACTCTTTTCCGCTCTACACCCAGCAGGACGGCGCCTGGATCAAGAACGCGTCCGAAGAAGCCAAAATGGTGGACGCGATGCGCGGCGGCGATACCGCGGTGGTCAAGGGCGTCTCCGCAAAGGGCACGCAATCGACCGATACTTTCACGCTTAAGGGTGTGGCCCAGGCGCTCGACCGCGCCGGACAGGAATGCAAGTAGCGTAAATCAAGTAGCGCAAATAGTGAGCGTTAACCGCTCGGCCGACGTCAGGCGCGGCAGCAAAGTCTGACCGGCTCGGTTTTATCGGAGACCGCCGCCACTCGTCATTTCCCGGTAAGGGATTATTTATGGGAAGGGCCAAACGCGTTTCGTTCGGCCCACTATTCGTCGATGCTGGATCGCTCACGATGACTTCTTTTGCCGCAAGCGAAGTAGCCCTTGCGCCGGCTTTTATCGAAAAAAGCCCGCTTGAGCGCTATGCCGCGCCGGCCCAGCCGTCGCTCGTTGGCATGTCGCGCGAATTGCTGGCGCAGGCGCTGAGCGAGGTCGGTGTGCCGGAACGCCAGCGCCGGATGCGCGTGCAGCAAATCTGGCACTGGCTCTATGTGCGCGGCGCGCAAGATTTTGACGCGATGACGACGCTGTCAAAGGTGCTGCGTGGCGCACTGGCACAGCGTTTCACTTTGGCACGGCCGCAAATCGCCGCCGAGCAGATTTCGGTCGACGGCACGCGCAAATGGCTTCTCAACCTGCCGGGCGAACGGGCCGACGCGCCGCACGAGGTCGAATGCGTCTACATCCCGGAGACCGATCGCGGCACGCTGTGCATTTCGAGCCAGGTTGGCTGCACGCTCAATTGTACTTTCTGTCATACCGGGACGCAGCGCCTGGTGCGCAATCTCACTGCAGCCGAGATCGCCGCCCAGGTCGTCGTTGCTCGCGATCGGCTCGGCGATTGGCTCGCCGCCCAACCTCCGGCAAGCGCCGGCGGCGTAAGGGGAGCGGCGCATGAGCCCGAGAAGCGGCTCGTCTCCAATGTCGTCATGATGGGAATGGGTGAGCCGCTTTATAATTTTGAGGCGGTGCGCGACGGCCTCAATGTCGTCGCCGATGGCGACGGCTTGAGCATTTCCAAGCGCCGCATCACACTGTCGACGTCAGGCGTGGTGCCGAACATTGGGCGCGCCGGCGCCGAGATCGGCTCCATGCTCGCGGTCTCGCTGCACGCGGTCACCGATGAGCTGCGCAACCAGCTGGTGCCGCTTAACCGCAAATACCCAATTCGCGAATTGCTCGACGCCTGCCGTAATTATCCCGGCCTATCGAACGCACGCCGCATCACCTTCGAATACGTGATGCTCAAGGGCGTCAACGATTCGCTTGCCGACGCCAAAGCGCTGGTGCGGCTGCTCAAGGGCATTCCCGCCAAGATCAATCTGATCCCGTTCAATCCGTGGCCTGGAACCAAATATGAATGCTCCGATTGGGATCAGATCGAAAGATTTTCCGAAGTGATCTTCGCCGCGGGCTATGCGTCGCCGGTGCGCACCCCGCGCGGGCGCGATATTCTGGCCGCCTGCGGCCAGCTCAAAAGCGCGAGCGAAAAGCTCTCCGCGCGCGAGCGCCTGGCGCTTCGCGCCATGGCAATGACCGACTGAGGCTGGCGCCGCGCACATGACTGTACTCGGCCGCATTGTGATGGCGCTTATCGGCTATGCCCTGGCCTGCGTCGCGGCCTCGCTCGTGTTGACCATCGGCAGCTTTGCCCCGGATTGGAACGAACTGACGGCGCGGCTCGGTATGGATTCGGCGGCTGCGCAATCGGCCGCCTTGTGGTGGATTACCGGCGTGGCGGCGATCATCATCTTCTCGGTCGGATTTCCGCCGGCATTTCTCGTCATCGCGCTGGCAGAAGGATTGGCGCTGCGCTCGGCCATCATTTACGGGGTGATCGGCGCCGCGCTGGCGCTGGCCATGGCCTATGGGCTCGATTTCGCCGGCTATCCCACCTCGCCGGACGGCGATCTCGCGCGCAACCGTGAAGTGTTCGCCGCGGCGGGAATTGCCGGCGGGCTGGTCTATTGGCTGATCGCCGGGCGCCGCGCCGGCGCGTGGAAGTGACGGCATGAACCGCGCCGGGCTGACCATCGCACTCAGTATCGGCTTCGTGCTCGGCCTGCTCTGCGCGGTCGACCCGCAGCTCGATCTCGATCTCGCGGCCATTGGCTTCGACTCGTCACGGCACTTGTTCGCCGCCAACGCCCAGCCCTGGGTGCAGCACACTCGCGCAGCGGCGCGAATTATCATCGCGCTTCTGGCGCTGCCGGCATTCCTGGCAATTGTTGTGAAGTTGATCCTGCCGCAGCGGCGCATGCTCATCGAAGCGCGGGCTGCGCTGTTCCTGATCGCGACTTTGGCGCTCGGCCCCGGGCTGGTGACCAATCTGATCTTGAAAGATCATTGGAGCCGCCCGCGTCCGATCGACGTGCAGCAATTCGGCGGCGAATACCGCTTTGAGCCGTGGTGGGATCCGCGCGGCGATTGTCCGAACAATTGCTCGTTCATCGCCGGCGAGCCATCCGGCGCCTTTTGGACGCTGGCGCCGGCGGCGCTGGCGCCGCCGCCATTGCAAGCCGCCGCCTATGGTGCGGCGCTCGCCTTCGGAGTGGGCCTGGGCGCGCTGCGCATGGCCGCGGGCGCGCATTTTTTCTCCGACGTCGTCTTTGCCGGCGTTCTGATGTACGTCCTGGTCTGGATCGCCCATGGCTTGATCTACCGCTGGCCGGCCACGCGCCTGGACGAGAAAGCGCTCGAGGACCGCCTCGGCCGGGCCAGCGAATGGCTCGCCGACACAGCGCGGCGGCTCGCCAGCCGGGCCAAAAAAGCCTCTTGATGACGGGGTGCTTGCGCCGAAGCGGCTGGCGCTTATAGTCCGCGCGCGCTTGGGTGGCTCAAGCGAAATGGCGCTGGATTTTTTGGTTTTCCCATGCCCGCCGACGGCGTGAACAAGAAAGACGTGCGGAAAGTCGTGCTGGCCTATTCCGGCGGCCTCGACACGTCCATCATCTTGAAATGGCTGCAGACGACTTACGGCTGCGAGGTCGTCACCTTCACGGCCGATCTCGGCCAAGGCGACGAGCTTGAACCGGCGCGGCAGAAAGCGCTGGTGCTCGGTATCAAGCCGCAAAACATTTTCATCGAGGATCTGCGCGAAGAATTCGTGCGCGATTACGTGTTCCCGATGTTTCGGGCCAACGCGCTCTACGAAGGGCAATATCTTCTCGGCACGTCGATTGCGCGGCCGCTGATCGCCAAACGACAGATCGAAATTGCCGAAAAGGTCGGCGCCGATGCCGTCGCCCATGGCGCGACCGGCAAGGGCAACGACCAGGTGCGCTTCGAGCTCGCCTATTACGCGCTCAAGCCCGACGTCAAAGTCATCGCGCCATGGCGCGAATGGGATTTCAAGTCACGCGAAGCGCTCATCGCCTTTGCCGAACAAAATCAAATCCCGATCGCCAAAGACAAGCTCGGCGAGGCGCCATTTTCGACCGACGCCAATCTGCTGCACACCTCGTCCGAGGGCAAAGTGCTTGAAGATCCAGCGGGGGAAGTCCCAGGCTATGTCTATTCGCGCACGGCAGATCCCGAAAAGGCGCCGGACCGACCTGCTTATCTCACGATAGATTTCGAGCGCGGCGATCCGGTCGCCATCGACGGAAAAAAACTGAAACCCGCCGAATTGCTGGCGCAACTCAACGCGCTTGGCCGGACGCACGGCATCGGCCGCCTCGATCTGGTCGAAAATCGGTTCGTCGGCATGAAATCGCGCGGCATGTATGAGACGCCGGGCGGCGCCATCCTGCTTGCCGCGCATCGCGGCATCGAATCGATCACGCTCGATCGCGGCGCGGCGCATCTCAAAGACGAGCTGATGCCGAAATATGCGGAAGCGATCTATTACGGCTTCTGGTTCGCGCCGGAGCGCGAAATGCTCCAAGCGGCGATCGACAAGAGCCAGGAATTCGTCACCGGCCGCGTGCGGGTGAAGCTGTACAAGGGCAATGTCGGCGTGGTCGGCCGCGAGAGCAAATATTCGTTGTACGATCAGGACCTGGTGACCTTCGAGGACGGCAAGGTCGCCTATGATCAGCGCGACGCCGAAGGCTTCATTCGGCTCAATGCCTTGCGACTACGCACGCTGGCGCAGCGCAAGCGGAAACTGAAGCTCTGAGTCAGTACCTGGCGCGCCGTCATTGTGAGGAGCAAAGCGACGAAGCAATCTAGGGCGTGTACTCATAAAATCGAGATCATCTGAGCTACGGTTGGTCAATGTCCGCTTTAATCCCCGAAAGCGGACGTTGCATTGCAGCGCAGCAAATATTCGTTTTGGGCCAATTCCGGACATCCGGTGGAGC
>CATPBC010000339.1 GCA_955652195.1 uncultured Xanthobacteraceae bacterium
AATAATACCTTCACGCCGGGTAGCGTCTTGCCTTCCAGCGATTCAAGGAAGGCGCCTCCGCCTGTCGAAACATGCGTCATGCGCTCCTTGACCGAAGCGACATTGAGCGCGGCCACCGTATCGCCGCCTCCCGCAAAGCTGACTAGCTTCCCGGCGGCGGTGAGTTCCGCGGCCGCCTCGGCGACCTCGATTGTACCATTGTCGAACGGCTCATGTTCGAAGGCGCCGAATGGGCCGTTCCAGACCAAGGTCTTGCTGCGCGCCAGAACCGAGATGACGTGCTCGATAGTGCGCGGCCCGATATCAAGGATCATCTCGTTCGGACCGACTTGATCGACCGCGACAACGCGCGAGGGAGCGTGGGTGGCAAGTTGCGCCGCCGCCACGGCATCGACCGGAAGCACGATTTCGCGGCCAAGCGATTTGGCTCGGCTTATGATCTCGCGCGCGGCGCCGACCAGATCGCTTTCGTACAGCGATTTGCCGACCGACTTGCCTTGGGCGACCAAAAACGTGTTGGCCATGGCGCCGCCGATAATCAGCGTCTCGACCTTGGTAAGCAGATTGCCCAGTAGATCGAGCTTGGTGGAAACTTTGGCTCCGCCGACAATGGCGGTCACCGGATGCTCCGGCTTTTCGAAGGCGCGCTCAAGCGCATCGAGCTCCGATTTCATGGCACGGCCTGGATAAGCGGGAAGCTTCGATTCTGTCACGATGCTCGTGGTGCTGGCGTGCTCGCGATGCGCCGCCGAAAAGGCGTCATTGACGAAAATATCGCCGAGTGCGGCGAGCTTCTTGGCAAAGTCCCGGTCGTTCTTTTCCTCGCCGCGATGAAACCTGGTGTTTTCCAGGCAGAGAATGTCGCCGTTCTTCATCGCAGCAATCGCGCTTTCCGCCTTCGGTCCGATGCAGTCTTCGGCAAAGCCGACCGGCCGCTTGACCAGGCGCGCCACTTCGGCGGCGACCGGGCGGAGCGAATATTTGGGATCGCGACCTTTAGGCCGGCCGAAATGCGAAAGCAGAATGACTTTGCCGCCTTTGTCCGCGAACTCGCGGGATCGTCGGCACAATCTCCTCGATGCGCGTTGAATCCGCGACCTTGCCATCCTGCATCGGCACGTTGAGGTCGACGCGCACCAGCACGCGTTTACCGTTGACGTCGGCGTCGTCGAGGTTGCGAAAGGATGGCATTGCAAAAAGCTTTAGATCAAAAACCGCCGGCAATCACCGTTCAGCCGAGCTTGCCCATCGCCACCGCAGTGTCGACCATGCGATTGGAGAAGCCCCATTCGTTGTCGTACCACGACATGACGCGGACCAGCGTGCCGTCGATGACTTTCGTTTGATCCATGTGAAAGACCGAGGAACGCGGATCGTGATTGAAATCGCTGGAGACGTTCGGCGCCTCGGTATAGCCGAGGATGCCTTTGAGCTGCTGTTCGGCGGCGCGTTTCACCGCGCCGTTGATCTCATCCTTGCTGGTCGCGCGCTTGGCCACGAATTTGAAATCGATCACCGAGACATTCGGTGTCGGCACGCGGATCGAGACGCCGTCGAGCCGGCCGGCAAGTTCGGGCAGAACCAGACCGACGGCTTTGGCGGCGCCGGTTGAGGTGGGAATGATGTTCACCGCGGCGGCGCGCGCGCGATACAAATCCTTGTGCACCTGATCGAGCGACGGCTGATCGTTGGTATAGGAGTGCACTGTCGTCATGAAGCCTTTGTCGATGCCGACCGCGTCATTGAGCACTTTGGCAACCGGGACGAGACAATTCGTCGTGCAAGAAGCGTTGGAGACGACCGTGTGCGTTTTCGCGAGCTTGTCGTGATTGACGCCGTAAACGACTGTGAGGTCGGCGCCGTCGGCCGGCGCCGAGATCAGGACGCGCTTGGCGCCGGCCTTCAGATGCGCCGACGCCTTGTCCTTTGACGTGAAGATTCCGGTGCATTCGAGCGCGACGTCGACGCCGAGATCTTTCCACGGCAATTGCGTCGGATCTTTCACTGCTGTGACCTTGATGGCGCCGTTGCCGCAACTAATTGTATCGCCCTTGACCGTAACCTCGCCGGGAAAACGTCCGTGGATCGAGTCGTAGCGCAACAGATGCGCATTGGTTTCGACCGGCGCGAGATCATTAACGGCGACGACTTCGATATCGCTGCGTTCCGCCTCGACGATCGCGCGCAAAATATTGCGGCCGATGCGGCCGAACCCGTTGATCGCAATACGCACAGACATTCCCGGTCTCCTGTTCGCAGGCGGCCCGTGGCGCTGACCGCATACGCTAGCAAACAATTACGTCTTTAAGAGTTTCATAGCCTATCTAATGCCGCTGCAGCGACTTTTTCAGCGGTCAGCCCGAAATGGCGGTAAAGGTCCTTATACGGCGCACTGGCGCCGAAATTGGTCATGCCGACAAAAGTTCCGGCCGAACCGATGATTGCATCCCAACCCTGGCGGATGCCGGCCTCGACCGCGACATTGATTTTCGCCGCGCCGATCACGGCCATGCGCTCGGCTTGCGGTAAGGCGAACAACAGCTCGAAGCATGGCACCGAGACGACGCGCGCCGGAATTTTGCGTGCCGCAAGGAGCGCGCGCGCTTCGACGGCAATGGCGACCTCCGAGCCTGACGCAAACAGCGACACGACGGCCGCTCCACCATCGGCTGGTATCAGCTCATAGCCGCCTGCCGCACAGCGATTGCGCGCATCAAAGCCGGCCCGTAGCTGCGGCAAGCTCTGCCGCGTAAGCGCCAGCACGCTCGGACCGTCGTTTGATTGCAGCGCAAGCTGCCAGCACTCGACGGTTTCCACCACGTCGCACGGCCGAAACACTTTGAGGTTCGGAATCGCGCGCAGGGCCGCCAGATGCTCGACCGGCTGATGGGTCGGTCCGTCCTCGCCGAGTCCGATCGAATCGTGCGTCATGACATGGATGACGCGCTGGCCCATCAGCGCCGCGAGGCGGATTGCGGGCCGGCAATAATCCGAGAACACCAGAAACGTGCCGGAATAGGGAATGACGCCGCCGTGCAGCGCCATGCCATTCATGGCGGCGGCCATGCCGTGCTCGCGCACGCCATAATGAATGAAGGTACCGGAATAATCCGGCGCCTTGAGCACTGTCATGCTCTTGGCCCGCGTATTGTTCGAGCCGGTCAGATCGGCTGAGCCGCCGATCATTTCCGGCAGCGCCGCGGTGAGCGCATCAAGCGTGAGTTCGGAAGCAGCGCGGGTGGCGAGGTCCTTTGGCGCTTGCGCGAGTTTTTGCTTCAGCTCCTTGACCGCGGGCGCCAGACGGTCGGCAACTTCGCCGCGCAGGCGCCGGAGGACCTCGGCGCGCCGCTGCGGCTCGAGCGCGGCCACGCGCTGTTCCCAGGCGAGCCGCGCCGGGCGATTGCGCTCGCCTGCGCTGCGCCATTGCGCGCGGATGTCAGCGGGAATTTCGAACGGCGGCGCGGACCAGCCGAGCCTTTGTCGCGCTGCGGCGATTTCTTCGGCGCCGAGCGGGGCGCCATGGCTCTTTTCGGTGCCGCCCTTGTTTGGCGCGCCAAAGCCAATCGTGGTTCGGCAGGCGATCAGCGATGGCCGTTCGGACTCTCTGGCCACTTCGATGGCGCGCGCAATCGCTGTGGGATCCTGGCCGTCGATCCGCAGTGCCATCCAGCCCGCCGATTCGAAGCGCCTCACCTGATCGACGGAATCCGAAAGTGATGTGGCGCCGTCGATGGAAATGCCGTTGTCGTCGTAGAGAACGGTGAGCTTGTCGAGCCGCAGATGTCCGGCAAGCGCGATCGCTTCCTGGCTGATGCCTTCCATGAGATCGCCGTCTGACGCCAGTACAAAGGTCCGATGGTCAACAATATCGGCGCCGAAAACCGCGGCGAGATGGCGCTCCGCGATCGCCATGCCAACGGCATTGGCGAGCCCTTGTCCGAGCGGGCCGGTGGTGGTTTCGACACCGGGTGTGTGGCCGTGCTCGGGATGACCGGGCGTGAGCGAGCCAAGCTGGCGGAAATGCTTGATCTCCCCGATCGTCATCTTCTCGTAACCGAGGAGAAAAAACAGCGCATAGAGCAGCATTGAACCGTGGCCGGCGGAGAGCACGAAGCGGTCGCGGTCGGGCCAGGCTGGATCGGCCGGGTCGAATTTGAGAAAGCGGGTAAACAGCACGGTGGCGATGTCCGCTGCGCCCATCGGCAGGCCGGGATGACCCGATTTGGCCTGCTCGACCGCATCCATCGCCAGCGCGCGAATGGCATTGGCCATGCGATCGTGGTCGGCACGCGAAACCGGACTCGCGTTAGGATGAGCGACGGCGGGAAAGGCAGACGCTTGCGCGATAGCGTTCGCGGTAGGAAGACGACCCGGCTTGGTCATGACGCCTGCAATGGGACCCGCAATGGCGCCTGCAATGGGAACCTGCAATCGCGGCGCGATGCGCGGTGCCGCTATCGTGGGAACAGGCCGCGGACAGATAACATGCGAAGCATCCAAGTCAATTCCGCACCGGCTGGTGAGCGGCGTCATGCACAGGCTGCGCGCCACAGCGTTGACGTTTTCCCGCGACACGACGTAAGCTTCTGCCGATAAATGATTGCCCTCGCACGGTTTTCACAGGCCGTGCCACGGCTTTGCTGGCCCGGTGGATGGCCATGAGCAACACCGATTCGATCGAAGCCGCGACGCAGCGCCTATCGTTGGCGCTCGAGGCCTTGGAGGCGGCAGCCGAACGGCGGCGCGAGGCCGATCGCGCCGAAAGCACGTTGGCGGAGCATGTTCACGTCTTAGGCAACGATCGCGCGCGGCTTGCCAGCGAATTGGACGAAACAACCGCCCGCGCCCGCGCCTTGGAAGCCGCCAATCGCGAAGTCGCGCAGCGGCTCGATCAGGCAATCGAAACCATTCGCGGCGTTCTGGAGTTCGGCGAGTAAGATCGCAGGTAGTTAATGAACGCGCCGGCGCGAAACGGCGTGAATAAATGACCGGAGCGAAGTGGCCGAATTGAAATCGCCCAATTGAATGGCGCCAAGGAAATGTCCCAAGTCAGCGTAACCATCAACGGCCGGCAGTTCCGGATGGCCTGCGAGGACGGTCAGGAAGGCCATTTGATGAATCTGGCCCGCGAACTCGAGAACCGCATCGGCGGGTTGCGCAGCAAATTCGGCGAGATCGGCGATAC
>CATPBC010000340.1 GCA_955652195.1 uncultured Xanthobacteraceae bacterium
ACTGGTGGGTGAGTTCGTCGCGGCGACGCACGGCCTCGGCTATCTGTTGTCCTTCGCGCAGAGTACCTACAACGCCGCATTGATGTTCGCCCTGATTGTCCTGATCCTGTTAGTTGTATTGCTCATCTTTGCTGTTGCCGGGCGGCTGGAAAAATATCTGCTGCGCTGGAACTGAGCGTAGTGTCTAACGCGAATTGATTGCGCAGCGGCTTAGCGGCCACGAATCGTCACTTTTGATCCGGCCAATAATCGCACTGGGTTATTCCAAACGCGTTACTACGGCGAGGCGTTTGATATCGTGGTTGAGATAGGCCTGCAGGAAAACGTCATAATTTTTAAAGGACACGCAGCCATTTGAATCGCCATTCGGCCCAAGCATGTAAGTGTGCGCCAAGAGGCCGGTCCGGCCAAAGGCTTTCTCTTCGTCTTCGGGAATCATCCGGAGCGCACGCACCCCGTGGAACAGTCCGTCCCGCAGTTGGAGATCGTAGATATTTGGTGGGGTAACGCCGTGCATTTTTTCGTCGGCGTGGCCCGGATCGTCGAGCCGGCTGCCGAGGCCCGAATGCGCTTCGAGCTGGGTGCCGTCCGGCATGTAAACGATGTGCGCGGAGATATCATAAACGGCGGTGAACCGATCATAGCGGCCTGCGGCGATATTCCTGCCGGTGCTTAAGCCTGCGTCGTCAGTGGCCGCATAGGCAAGCGTGACTGGAGCAGGCTTGCCGAAAAGCTTCTCAAAAATACTCTGAAATACCGTCGGCCGATCCGAAGCGGTTTGATTTTGTGCGCCGTCGCGCAGAGCTGCTGTACGGATCGGCGGTACATTCGGCCGCGGTGCGGACGAGGCCGAGTTCTTTACAGCTCGATCGATGCGCGTCGGTGTTGGCGGAGTGTCCGCTCTGTTCCGGCTTGCGGGTGACGGAGGCGTTGAAGGCGCCAGTGCTACGGGCTCAAGGTTGCGTTGAAGCGGCGCGTCGCTGACAAAGCCCGACGGAGTGTCCAAAGAGAAGCGAGGATCAAATAGAGAGGCATAGACATTCGAGGCAGCCCGATTCGACATGATAAGTTTGTCGCCACGAAATCCGGCGACACGATTGGCGGTCCTATCGCGTTTTTCCCCGCGGGAGACAGCAAGATCGAGCTTGTCGCCACGGGCGCCGGCCACTTCAATTTGATCGGCGCCGGGGCCGCCCAAATCCCACACAGACCAGTCCCAAACGGACCAAACGGTCGAACCGCACAACGCCACGACGATTGCGACCGCTGCGCCGCCTAATATCTTTTGCGGCAGCTCACTCGGTGGCAAACGTCGGTGATCGTATCCGGCAAAGCCGGTGCGCCGTCCGGTCGCGAACGCCATTCCCCCCCGTCCCGTTCCCCAATCGCAAGTCGTCGAAGCATCGAGGAGATCTGCGGCTTTATTTCGGCAAAGCGTGTTAGAAACCGTCTCAATATCGGTTAATAGCGCAGGCCTGCGGATCGAAATTTGCAATGAAATCCAGTCTCTTGGCCTCAAAAAGACGCAAACCAGAGTCAGATTTAATGGGTAGAATGACCGCGCAGGGTGACCGGGGGAATTGGGGATGACGAGCTTGTCGAAATTACTGCGGACTTCTTGCGCGATAGCGACGAGCGGCGCGCTCGTGCTTTCAAGCTTTCCCGCAATTGCGCAGGGCCAGCCGGCTCCGGAAGCGCAACTGCCGCCGCCCCCGGCAGCGCAGCAGCCGCCGCCCGAGGCGGCGCAGCAGCCGCCGCAACCGGCGGTCCAACAACTCGGCCAGGGTGAACTCGAGAAGTTGCTCGCGCCGATTGCGCTCTATCCCGACGATCTGGTGGCGCAGATCCTGACCGCTTCCACCTACCCGATCGAAGTGGTCGAAGCGTCACGCTGGGTGAGCGCGCATCCCAATCTGCGCGGGAACGCGCTGCAGGACGCGATGCAGCAACAGCCGTGGGACCCAAGCGTGAAGGGGTTGACAGCGGTTCCCCAAGTGCTCGCGATGATGAACGACAAGCTCGACTGGACGCAGCAACTGGGCGAAGCCTTCCTGGCGCAGCCGAACGACGTCTCCAATGCCGTTCAGCAATTGCGCGGCAAGGCGCAAGCCAACGGCAATCTGAAATCGTCGGATAAAGTCAGGGTCAGCACTGTTGCGCCGCCGGGACCGCCTCCGCCGCCACTGGGCCCGGTGCCGGTCGGTGTCGACCCGGCGCTGCTGCCACCCCCGCCGCCGCCCGAATACATCGTGATCGAACCGGTCGACCCCGACGTTTATTACGTGCCGATCTATGATCCTTACGCGGTCTACGGTCCCTGGCTGTGGCCGGCCTACGCGCCGTTCTATTGGTACCCGCCGGGATACGTGCTCGGTGCCGCGGTCATCGGCTTTAGCGTTGGATTCTTCGTCGGCTCGGCACTGTGGTGCCATTACAATTGGGGCGGCGGCTGGGGTGGCCATTGGGGTGGCCCGGTCACCGTCAATGTCGTCCGCTACAATCAATTCAATCGCACCAATTTCGTGGCTGAACGAAACGGCTTCAGCAATTGGCAGTTCAATGCGGCTCACCGCGGCACGGTTGGATTCCAGAACGCGACGCTGCGTCAGCAATTTGGCGGGCGGAACACTCTGCAGGGCGCGCGAGGCACGTTCCAGGGCAACCTGCAGGGCACGCAGCAAGGCACACAAGGCCAAATCCACGGCACGTTCCAAGGCAATCATACGTTCCAAGGCAATCAATCGTTACCGCATGGCGGAACGGGGCCGCTGAACACGAAGAGCAACACGACCGTCAACACGAATGCGCACGTCAATACAAATGCAAACGTCAATACGAATGCGAACATCAACCGCAACTTGAACATCAACCGCAATCAGAACCAGAATCAGAATCAAAATCAAAACGTCAACCGCAATCTCAACGCCAACCGGAATGCCAACGTCAATCGGAACGTGAACACTGGCGGAGGCAATCCGAACCGTGGCGGAAACTTCGTGCGCAATGCTGGTCCCCCGCAGGGCGGCAAGGGTGGCGGAGGCGGTGGGGGCGGCAAGGGCGGCAAGGGCGGTGACAAAGGACATCACTAAAGCATGAT
>CATPBC010000341.1 GCA_955652195.1 uncultured Xanthobacteraceae bacterium
CGCCTACAACCGCATGTTTGTCGCTTATCTGCGCACCTTCGCGCGCATGGGCTTGCGGTCGATACCGATGGTTGCCGAAAGCGGACCGATCGGCGGCAATCTCTCACACGAGTTCATCATCCTGGCGGAGACCGGCGAGAGCGAAGTGTTCTGTCACGGCGACTATCTTAACTTCGAAGTGCCGGGTCCGGATGTGGATTTCAACGATGCTCCCGGCCTGCAGGCGATCGTCGATAAATGGACATCGCTATACGCCGCGACTTCCGAAAAACACGATGCAGGAGCTTTTGCCAAACTGGGGACTGGCAAAGGCCTTTCCGCGCGCGGCATCGAAGTCGGACATATCTTCTATTTCGGCACCAAATATTCCGAGCCGATGAAAGCCGTGGTCACCGGCCCCGACGGCGTCGATCATCCGGTCCACATGGGCTCCTATGGCATCGGGCCGGGCCGGCTGGTCGCCGCCATTATCGAAGCCTCCCACGACGACGCCGGCATCAAATGGCCGGAACCGGTCGCGCCGTTCAAGGCGATGATCCTCAATCTCAAACAGGGCGGCAGCGATACCGACGCGGCGTGCGAAAAATTGTATGCCGCACTGACCGGCAAGGGCGTCGATACGCTTTATGACGATCGTGACGAACGGCCTGGCGCGAAGTTTGCGACTGCCGACCTCATCGGCATGCCCTGGCAGATCCTGGTGGGGCCCCGCAGTCTCGCCGAAGGCAAGGTGGAAGTGAAACGCCGCGCCAACGGGGAGCGGGAACTTTTATCGCCCGCCGATGCGGTGGCGCGGCTTGTCGAATGAACTTCTCGACTGAAGTTGCCGCATGAATCTGTGCGTGGTGCCGGTCTGACGCGATTTGCGCGGCTTGAAACCGCCAGAATCGTGTGAAACTCCGAGCATCCACGGGGACTAGTATTCATGGCCGAGCCGACCGGCACCCTTCCGTTTGCCGCCTTCGAATGGATGCTATCGCTGCGTTATCTGCGGGCGCGGCGCAGGGAAGGGTTCATTTCCGTGATCGCCGGCTTCTCCTTCCTCGGCATCATGCTTGGCGTCGCGACCTTGATCATCGTGATGGCGGTGATGAACGGCTTCCGCCAGGAGCTGTTGTCGAAGATATTGGGGCTGAACGGTCACCTCCTCATCCAGCCGCTTGAATCACCGCTAACCGACTATGCTGCGGTGGCCGATCGTGTCGCCAGGTTGGATGGCATCACCCTCGCTGCGCCGTTGGTCGAAGGCCAGGCGCTCGCCTCATCGCCATTCAACGCATCCGGCGTCGTCGTGCGCGGCATGCTCGGCGCCGACCTGACGAAGCTGTCGCAAATCGCCAGCAATATCAAACAAGGCACGCTCGATGGCTTCGATACCGGGCAAGGGCTGGTGATTGGCCGCCGTCTTGCGGAGCAGCTTTCGGTCCGCGCCGGCGACAATATTACGCTCGTGGCGCCGCGCGGAGCGGTGACGCCAATGGGCACGACACCGCGCATCAAGGCCTACAAGATCGCCGCCGTTTTCGAGATCGGAATGTCGGAATACGATTCCGCCTTCGTGTTCATGCCGCTCACCGAGGCGCAAGCCTATTTCAATCGCGCCGGCGATGTCACCGCGATTGAAGTCTATACCAACGATCCAGACCACATCGATCGTTTCCGCCAAGCGGTCACCGATGCGGCCGCGCGCCCGATCTACATGATCGATTGGCGGCAGCGCAACGCAACCTTCTTCAACGCGCTGCAGGTCGAACGCAACGTGATGTTCCTGATCCTTACTCTGATCGTGCTGGTGGCGGCGCTTAATATCGTCTCGGGACTGATCATGCTGGTGAAGGATAAAGGCAGCGATATCGCGATACTGCGCACGATGGGCGCGACCCAAGGCGCCATGATGCGGGTGTTTCTCATCACCGGCGCCTCGATCGGCGTGGTCGGCACCGTGGTCGGCTTTCTGCTCGGCACCATCGTCTGTCTCAATATCGAGGAAATTCGCCGTTTTCTGTCGTGGCTGACCAACACCGAGCTGTTTTCGCCGGAGCTTTATTTCCTCTCGAAACTTCCAGCGGACATGAATCTGAAGGAAACTTTAGCTGTCCTCGTCATGGCGCTCGGCCTATCATTGCTCGCGACGCTCTACCCGTCCTGGCGGGCGGCGCGGCTCGATCCCGTCGAAGCTCTGCGCTACGAGTGATCCGACGCAATGGACGACACCACCACGATACGCGAGCCGAACACCTCAGCAGCCAGTGAAGATCACCCGCTCGTCTTCCTGCACGGCATAAGCCGGCAGTTCCATCAAGGCGATTCGACGCTGACCATTCTCAAAGGCGCCGAGCTTGCGGTGTGGCCCGGCCAATCGGTCGCGCTGGTGGGCCCGTCAGGCGCCGGTAAATCCACGCTATTGCATATTGCCGGGCTGCTCGAACACCCGGATGCTGGCGAAGTCTATATCGATGCGGTTGCGACATCGCACCTTTCCGATCTTCAGCGCACCCGCATCAGGCGAACCGAAATTGGATTTGTTTATCAATTTCACCATCTGTTGCCGGAATTTTCGGCTCTGGAAAACGTTGTCCTGCCGCAGATGATCCGCGGTCTGGCGCGCCATGAGGCGAGCCGCCGTAGTATCGAGCTTCTCAGCTATCTCGGCCTGAAAGAACGCCTGACGCATCGGCCGGCGGAGTTGTCGGGCGGCGAACAGCAGCGCGTCGCCATCGCGCGTGCGGTCGCCAATGCGCCGCGCATTCTGCTTGCCGATGAGCCGACCGGTAATCTCGACGTGCACACAGCGGAGCATGTATTCGCCACGCTCAATCAATTGGTGCGCGCCTCAGGCCTGGCCGCGATCATCGCAACGCATAATCTCGACATCGCCTCGCAAATGGATCGCCGCGTCACGATCCGCGACGGACTCGTGGTCGAACTATCCTGAGCGGCTAGCGCATGATCCCGAAAAGTGGGAACCGGTTTTCGGATAAGATCATGCGCAAACTTAATGTTAGGGACGCTCCACAATTCAACTTAGGCGGATCGCGCTCACCGGGCACGTTCGCCTAGTTTTGATAGCCGCGGTAACGCCGATGCGGTCCGGGCGGCGGGCGATATTGCGTATTGGGCTCACAGAAACCGCCGATGCCGCTCACCGTGGCCAGGCATTGCTGAAAAGTGGTGAAGCCGCAATTTGTGGCGCCGCCCAGGCCGCGGCCACTGTAATAGGCGCACCATGGATAGTTCTGCGCATGAGCGGGCCTGCCGATCGCGGTCATCACGGTCAGCGCTCCCAATAGGCAAAGCGCGGTTCTCATAGGCTATTCCTCTCGTCTCGCTATCGAGAAGAGAACGTCCGGTCTCGCTTTCTGTTCAGGTGCGTCGCCAGGCGCGATTAGCAGCGGACGCACCAGCAGCGGTAGGGTCCGCAGCGCCGGGTCGTGCCCGGCGGACAAAACGGCCCAAAGCCGCGGCAGGCGGCCTCTTTGACGACCGGCGTGGCGTTTTGAATTTGCGCGTGCAGGCGCGCCGCGCCGAGGGACTGAGTCTGTGCCATAGCGGCAACGGCTGACGCTGCGAGCACGAGCGCCACAGCCGTCCAGGTCGTGAGTTTTCGCATCAGATCCTCCTCTTATAGCCGAAGTGCCGAACCTTTCGACGGCAGGCCGTCAGGGCTGCCGTCGGAAAGAACGTCGTGCCCTTGTTCCTCCAAATAGGACTAGCCCAATACGCGGACCTGATCCTCATCCTCGGCAACCAGCACAATGGCCATGCACGCGAGCCCTTTGGCCACGTCAAATAACCCACCTTGCGGCTTGTTCCCCGACCTGGCGGGAAGTTGACTGGAATGTCACGCAGGTTAGCACAGTCGCTTTGAAATGAAGCGCATCAATCACGAGGAAGCATATAGCCTCGACGGCGCCTGCACGAATTGGGCCGAGTAATTTTTCAGCCGCATGCGTCGCGCCGAAATCGGACACCATCATCATATCGCCGGGGATTATTTGCTCCGCTACGTGCAAGAGGCTTCATGGCGCGAAGATAACCGCAGCGCCTCTAATGGCGAACAGGTGAGCCGCCTTGCGGCGCTGGTCGTGAAGAACAAGCCGAGCGTCGATTTCAGTGGCTATTGGCAGCGGTATATTTCAGCGCAATAATCCCAGAGAGGGGACCAAGGACGGAGGCATAATGGCCCCTGATAACATAAATGATCCGAAGCATTGGCGAGATCGAGCAACAGAAATGCGCGCATCGGCAGAGGAAACGAAAGATGCCGATACTCGAAAAATAATGCTCAGATTGGCCAGCGACTATGACCAGCTGGCTGAGTGGGCTGAGATACGCCTGAACGACAAACGGTCAAAATCATAAGCTGCGGCCTTTTACGGCAGCGCCATTTGCAGGACTGACGATCCTGCGGCGCGGTATCCCTTCGCCAATCGTCCTAACCGTCCGCCCATTATGACTTTGCAGGCAGGTTTGAACCGAAGCCGCCAGGCGGCGAACCTCTTTCGTGTCAGGATTGGCGACGCCTTTTGCTCGCGGCATCACTTCGACGATTTGCCGCGCCGTCATCGGCCCCTCAGCATCCCGCAACACGTCTAGGACATGCCGGAACACGGTTCCTCTCTTGGGTAGTGGGTCACTTTGAATAAGGCAGTCCGCTTTCGCGCTTGCGACCTTGGCCGAACGGGTCATATTTGGCGTTATGGGCAAATCCCCTCGAATCCGCGTGATCTTCAAGCCGAAACGCATTGCGGAGGGCGACTGGCAGATCGAAGCCCACTGTCCCGGTGCCGAAATCCGCTACATCAAGGGTCTGACGAGCAAGACCGACTTTGACGAGTGGATGCAGGGCAGCCGACGAATAGATTGGCTCAGATCGCAGGGTTACGCGAAATGACCAGGCGCCCCAAACGTCCCCAAGGACTGACTGCAGCCAAGCGGCTAAATTCGTGGCCGATGTCGCGACCCTCAATTCATGCTGCCCCCCGCTTGACCGAGAACAAGACATGAACTATGTTCATTCTATGTTCTCATTGGTGAGGCCAGTCATGATCCGGTCGGTTTTTGAAGAGGCTGTCGCTTTGGCGTCTTTGAGCCTGTTTCTCGCGACCGTCGCGGTGTGGGCGCAGGTGCTGGGCGTACTTTAAGCAAACCAGCGCCGCAAAGGCCGTGGGCGCTGAGCGCGCCGTTTCATTGCAACGGCGTGCCGGGGATAGCGGGCATAGTGATGAAAAGCCGTTGCCCGTGGGCCGAGAATCGCGTCGCTCTGTTTTGGGCACGCGTAGGTTTGCGTGATCGCCACCCAGCGAACGCCAGATGGATCCCATTTAATGCCCGCCGAACCGGCTTTTGTGCATCTACACGTTCATTCGGCCTATTCGCTGCTCGAAGGAGCGCTGACGATTGCGCGCTTGGCCGAGCTCGCCAAGCAAGACCGCCAGCCCGCGCTCGCTCTGACCGACACCGACAATATGTTCGGTGCGCTCGAATTCTCGGAAAAACTGGCTGGCTACGGCATTCAGCCGATCGTCGGCTGCGCGATGGCGGTCGACTTTGGCGATTTGGAAATGCGCAACGCGGCTGCCGAACAGGCTTTCCCGCGCCTTGTGTTACTCGCGGCCGACGAACAGGGTTACCGCAGCCTGATGCGACTATGCTCGCGCGCCTATCTTGAGACCGAGTCGCAGCAGCGGCCGCACGTTAAAATCAGCTGGCTCACTGATGGCACCGACGGCCTGATCGCGCTTTCCGGCGGGCCGAGCGGGTCGCTCGATGGCACAATCGTCAGCGGACAGAACCCGATCACGCTGGCGCGCTGCGAAACATTGCAGCAGCTCTTCGCCGACCGCTTCTACATAGAATTGCAACGCCACGGCATGCCAAGCGAGCGGTTGGCGGAGCCCCAGCTGATCGATCTCGCCTATGCGCGCGGTCTGCCGCTCGTGGCGACCAACGAGCCGTTCTTTGCGGCGCGCGAGGACTACGAGGCGCACGACGCGCTTCTCTGCATCGCGGAAGGCAAGCCGATCGCCGATTCCGACCGCCGGCAGCTGACGCCGGAGCACCGCTTCAAAACCCGCGCCGAAATGGCGGCTTTGTTTGCCGACCTGCCGGAGGCGCTGGCGACCACGGTGGAAATTGCGCAGCGCTGTGTCTTCCGGCCGTGCACTCTGGCGCCGATCCTGCCGCGCTTCGCCGCGGGACGGGGCGGGCGCTCTGCCGAGGCGAGTCCAGGAATACCTGCCGCACACCCGAGCCAAAACCAACCAAACCGAGACCAACCGAACCAAGACGCATCCGAGGCCGCCGAGGGACAGGAGCTCCGCCGCGCCGCGCGATCGGGCCTGGAACAGCGCTTGGCGCGCTACGGCACCGCGCCAGGCCACAGCGTCGAGGATTA
>CATPBC010000342.1 GCA_955652195.1 uncultured Xanthobacteraceae bacterium
GCATGATCTTTTCCCGAAAACCGGTTTCCACTTTTCGGGATCATGCTTTAGAACGCTTCCGCAGGCAGCGCCATGGTACTCGCCGCGCCGGCCTTGATGCGGGCGAGATGCGTGGCGGTGGCCGGCAGCATTCGCTCGATGAAAAAGCGGCCGGTCGCCAACCGTTGGCTCATCCGGTCCGCAGCCCCGTCACCTCCAGCTCCGGCCTTGCTTTTCGCCGCCTCGGCAATCAAGCACCACATATAGCCGAGCGCGACGAGGCCGAAGAGATGCATATAGTCAGTCGCGCCGGCGCCGGCATTGTCAGGATTGCCAAGCGCGTTCTGCAAAAACCACATGGTTGCTTGCTGCAAATCGCCGAGCGACTGGCTGAGCGGCTTGACATAAGGTGTCATCGCTGTATCGGCGCCGCGCTCTTTTGCATAAGCCGTGACCTCGGCAAAGAACGCCTGCAATGCCCGGCCGCCGTCCTTGGGCAGCTTACGACCGACCAGATCGAGCGCCTGCACGCCGTTCGTGCCCTCATAGAGCATGGTGATCCGCGCATCGCGCACGAATTGCTCGATGCCATGCTCGGCGATGTAGCCGTGCCCGCCATATATCTGCTGAGCCAACACCGCATTGGCAAAACCTTGATCGGTCAAGACGCCTTTGATTACCGGCGTGAGCAGGCCGAGGTGATCCTCGGCGGCCTGCTTTTCCTTGGCCTCGGCGGAGCGATGCGCAATATCGCTTTTGAGCGCGGTCCAGACCGCGAGCGCGCGGGCCGCTTCGTTGAAAGCGCGCATACTCATCAGCATGCGCCGCACATCGGGATGCACGACTATCGGATCGGCTGGCTTTTCGGGAAACTTCGCCCCCGTCAAGGCGCGACCGGCGAGCCGCTCCTTGGCATAAGCAGCCGCGTTCTGGTAGGCGACTTCCGACATCGCTAGACCCTGCACGCCGACGCCAAGGCGGGCCTCATTCATCATCGTGAACATCGCCTGCAGGCCGCGATTGGGCTCCGCGACGAGCCACCCGGTGGCGCCGTCATAATTCATCACGCAGGTGGCATTGCCGTGAATGCCCATCTTCTCCTCGATCGAGCCACAGGAGACGGCATTGCGCGCGGCCACGCTGCCGTCCGCCGCCGGGAGAAATTTCGGCACAATGAATAAAGACAACCCGCGCGTGCCCGCCGGCGCGCCGTCGATCCGGGCCAGCACAAGATGGACGATGTTCTCAGCGAGATCGTGCTCGCCGGCGGAGATGAAGATCTTGGTGCCGGTGATCTTGTAGCTGCCGTCGCTCTGCGCCGCGGCACGGGTGCGCACCAGCCCAAGATCCGTGCCGCATTGCGGCTCGGTAAGATTCATCGTGCCGGTCCATTGGCCTGACACGAGCTTCGGCAGATAGAGTTTTTTCTGCTCCGGCGGGCCATGCACGGCAATCGCTGCGGCGGCGCCTTGGGTGAGCGCCGCATACATGCCGAACGCCATATTGGCCGAGCAGAAAAATTCGCTGACCGCCTGGTTGATTACGACCGGCAGGCCCTGGCCGCCGAATTCGGCCGGCGCCGAGACGCCAATCCAACCGCCTTCGACGAGCTTTTTATAGGCATCCTTGAAGCCGCGCGGGGTGGTTACGCTGCCGTCGGGGTTGCGGCGGCAGCCTTCCTGATCGCCGAGGCGGTTGAGCGGCATTAGCACCGCTTCGCTGAATTTGGCGGCTTCGCCGAGGACTGCCTCAACGACATCGGGCGTGGCTTCAGCAAAGCCGGGCAGATTGTTGTAGCGGTCGAGATGGAAGACGTCGCGTAAAAGGAACGTCACCTCATCGACCGGAGCTTTGTAGACCGGCATCAGCGCCTCTAACGACTTGGTCTTTCCCGGGGGAGACCTTCCTAGGGCCGCTCCGAGGGTCTCTCCTGGAGCCGGCCAGAGCCCCAGCGTAGCCGATTTACCTCAGGGCTACGACGGTGAAATGGCAAGATCGCAGCGTAGCTTGACGGCAGCCTCGCCCACGGGCCGCGGGCCGCGATTAACCGCTTATTTACAGTAATTCCGGAAAAGTCACTGTGAGGACAGACGACCGCGCCCTCCGCTCGAACTCTGCCGAGCGGGCCTCGGTGCCAAACCAGGGCGATCCACGTTTCCTCCCGAGGTGATTTGCGCCCAATGAAACCCGGCGGTCCGTGGAATCTCAGAGGCCTCCGCCCCGAAATAGTCGAAGCCGCCCGCGAAGCCGCGCGCCGCTCCGGCATGTCGGTCGGAGAATGGCTCAACAACGTCATCCGCCAGCGCGATGATTATCGCCGCGCGACGATGCAGTTCGCCGACCATGCGGACGAGGACCCGTATGGCTGGCGCGACGAACCGATCGCCGACGACCGTCACGGCCGATATAGCAGGCCGCCGCGCCGCAACTATGCCTATGCCGATGAGGCGGCGCTTGCCCAGGAGGCGGCGCTGGCACGTGAGGAGTTTGGCGAGATTCACGCCAGGCTCGATACCCTGACGCGGGAGCTTGAGCGCTTAGCGCGCGGCAACGCACCTTTGCGCGGGGCGCCGGTTCAGCCGCCGCACTATGCTTGGCAACGCAGTGCTAATCTTGCATCGGATGCCGGCTTCACCGCTCGCGCCTCCGACGCAGCTGCCGACGTTTCACGTGAGCCCGATTTGCCGTCTCCGGCGACCGCACCGCAGGCCGCAGGCGAGGCGGCTGATCTCGAGCAGCCCGTCGAATTCCCCGATCTTGAAGCGCAATTACGTCGCATCACGGCGCAAATCGAATCGCTGCGGCCCTCAGCCGAGCTTGACAAAGTCATCGCCGGCTTCCGTAGCGACCTTGCAGAAATCAGGCTTCAGCTCACCGAAGCCTTGCCGCGCCAAGCGGTAGAGTCGCTGTGTGCCGAGGTCGAGGCACTGGCGCGGCGCATCGACCGCTCGCGCGAATGGGCGGCCGACTTGGATGCGATCGCCGGCATCGAGCGCGGGCTAGCCGAAATCCGGGATGCACTGCGCGGCATGACGACCGCCGAGAACCTGGTCGGTTTCGATGAGGCGCTCAAGGCGCTGACGCAGAAGCTTGACCTGATCATCGCCAAAGAAGACCCGGCGGCACTCGAGCAGCTTGAAACCGCGATCGGCGCCTTGCGCGGGGTCGTGGCGCATGTTGCTTCCAACGATGCCCTCAACAAAGTGGCCGAGGACGTTCGCGGCCTCGCTGCAAAGGTCGATGCGCTCGCCAAGGGCGCGGCAACGGGACATGCCGTTTCCGCGCTGGGAAGCCGCATCGACACGCTCGCCCATGCGCTCAATGCCTCGACCGAGGCGGGCCGGACAGTGCCGCGCGAACTTGAAAAACTGCTGTCCAGCCTGATCGAGAAGCTTGAATGGGTTCGGCAGACGACAACCGATCCGTCAGTTTTCAAGCGCCTTGAGGAGCAAATCGTACAGTTGATTGGACGGCTTGAGGCGTCGGATGCGCAGCTCGGCAATCTGGCAGCGATCGAGCGCACACTTGCCGATTTGCTCGCGCATATCGACCAGCTTCGCGGCGGTGACGGCGCCGACATCGGTACGACGTCACGACCGGCTGCGGTCGCCGCAATCGCGCAGGATGTCGCCGAAATCAAGCGCAGCGAGCGCCGCACCCAGGATTCCCTTGAGGCAGTCCACAGCACCGTCGAACAGGTCGTCGGCCGCTTGGCGATGATCGAAAGCGATATTCACGACACCGCAATGCGCGCACCGCGGAGCCAAATGCCGGCGCAGGCGGTACCTGGCGCGGTACCTGCCGCGGTACCTGGCACGTCATCGCAATCAGCGGACACGCGCGCTACGGCGAGCCCAGCTGCGAGTAGTGCGGCGACGCCATTCGCAGCCGAGGCTGACAACGCAAAGCCGGCCGCCGCTGGCGAGTCTTCAGATAAACAGGACTTTATTGCCGCGGCGCGGCGCGCCACCCAAGCCGCCGCGGTTACGCCGGGGGATTACGAAACGCGTTCCGGTTCACGACGCCGAAGGCGGTCGCGACACAGCGCCCACAATGGTATGAGCGAAGCGCAGGAGAACCGGCCGTCCCGTCTGCGCAAGCTTTTGGTCGCGGCAGGCATTGTGATTGTCACCGTCGGCTGTCTGCAAATCGCGCTGCATATCTTTGAAGATCCGCGGCCTGACGCCGAAGCGCC
>CATPBC010000343.1 GCA_955652195.1 uncultured Xanthobacteraceae bacterium
CAGAGCGTTAACCTTGGATGCCGCTTAATCCATGCGATGCCGGTTCGCGCATGGGAGCCTTACGCTCCGGCCGGCGGCGGGGGAAAGCGGCTGGTGGGCACCGTCATCAAATTCCCGGACGAGGGTCGCATTGTGCGCTTCGGCCGTGACGCGGACGAATCCGCAACCATCATCATCCTGCCGGTGATTCGTATCGAGCGATATGCCGATGCGTATGGCGAAGGGCTCGAGCCTCAGACGCAACCGCCAGCGGATAATGGCGGTCGTCGCCGCGTCAGAAGACGCTGACTTTACGCGCCGCTGCGCCTGCCTTTTCGATCGATCAAATGGCCTATTGTGCCGGCTGAATGCGGCAGGTGGCCGCCGCCAGTGCCTGGCGCGCCATTGGCATCAGGCCAGGTTCGGGCGCTAAAGCACGCACTACAATCAACCCCATCGACGTCGGTGACTCGATGATGAGGCGGTCGGCTGCAGTCACCTCTTCATCCTCGGGCACCTGGGCATGCTGCGCGGCCGTCATGAGATCGAGTTCGATGGTGCGGCGCCCGGCGGCGCGGTCGTTGATTGCGTAGTAGGCGACGCTCTTGCGCGTGTAGAAGGTGACAGATGTGTAGGCTTGGCTGACCGGCGCGACGAGTTTGAGCGGGCCGCCTGTGAGATCGTAGCGGCACACCGCCGCTGCAAAAGCCGGATCCACGAACGGCATGAGCTCAGCCCCGGAGGTTGGCGCTGCGAGCGAAATCATCGCATTGACCGGCGTGAGCGGTGTGAGCCGCGAATAGGCGTCTTGTTTCGCTGCTTGTGGCATCGCCAGGACGGTCGAGAGATGCACGATACCGCCGAGCAGAATTGCCGCTAAAATCCATAGCAGACCACGGATCATCAGCAGCCCCTTCGCTCGATTGCCGGCATTGGACCTTCCTTAGCGGTGCGGCTGGCGACGCCGATCGCGCTGTCGTAAAGCCGCCAGACCAATACGAATTGTTCAATTCCACCAGTCGGCAGCCAATTGCCGGGTCGAGCCAGCGGCGCAACAGTGATGGTGAATCGACCGTCGCTGTCGCGGACGATTTCCTCACTGGTAAAACCATGGCGATCAATTGTATTGGCCACCAGCCGCCCTTCCGGAGTGTAAAGCGTTACTGTCCAGTATCTTGCCGCCGGCGTCATGCCGCTAATGCTGAAAGTACAGCGGCCATCAAAAACGTTACCGAGATTGTCGGTATGCGCATAAAAAGCGATGCCGTCGCCCATCCCGGTAGGCAATTCGCCCGTCCGCGCAATCATGGCTCGGGCGTAGGGGTCGATATCGGCCGATCCACTCTTCGGCCAAGCCGTCCAGGCGCCGACGGTCAGCGCCCCGAAAGCCACACCACGAGTCAGTGTGAACCAAGTCGCGCCAAGTCCAAGCGCGGCTGCGATCAACAATGTGAAGCACGAACCAAACAGTAGACGCATTGCCGCTACTTGAGTGTTTCTTCCCCGAGGACGTTACTCACCACGTGAAGTGACGGGAGCGTTGCGGTCAGCGGCCGTTGCGAGAGTGCTGCCTCGCCCGGCATCGTTTACGCTGCCGCCGAGGGCGCTAACGGAGCCGCTGGGCGCGCCTTGCGCCGACAGAGCGTGGACGGCGTCATCCAGGATGCGCTCCACATGAATAAGCGCTTCGGTGCCTTTGCGCGTCAGCAATACCGCGTGAGGCTGGTCGCCGCCTTTGAATGAGGAATCAGCGATGGCGGGCGCGTGTTGCGGCGGCGGCAAGCCGGGCAGAGGCCGCAGCTCAACGCCCTGATGCGCGTAGGCCATGATGTTGTGCCATGTCGCCGCTGGGAGCGTACCGCCGGTCATGCGTTTAGTTGGCGAATAATCGTCATTGCCCATCCAAATCGCGCCGACGAAATTTCCCGTATAGCCAACGAACCAGGCGTCGCGCCAATCGTTTGTGGTGCCGGTCTTGCCGCAAGTGGGGACGCCATCGAGCTGTGCCCGCCGGCCGGTGCCGTTTTCAACCACGGAGTTCATCATTTTGATCATGTCGATGGCGACTTCCGGGCTGATCACTTGTTTCGATTTTGGACCGTCACGGTCGAACCGCCAGACCAGTTCTCCGAAATCGGTTCGGACTTCGAGCGCAGCATGCGGTACGACCGCACGGCCGAGATTCGGGAAGGTCGCATAGGCCATTGCGTGCTCGTAGACGTAAACTTCATCGGCGCCGATCGGCAGAGAAGGCGTATCCGGCAGCGGTGAGTGGATGCCGAAATTGCGCGCATTTTGCACGATCATGGCGCGACCGAGTTTGGGATTGCCGTTGCCAAGCATGATCGACAATTTGACCGGAATGACATTGATCGAATGGGTGATGGCTTCAAGCAAAGTTACCGATCCGGAATAGCCGCCGGAATAGTTGTGCGGACACCAATTGCCAATGCAAACCGGCGAATCGGAAACAACCGAAGTTGGCTTGAAGCCGTTCGCCAAAGCGGTGGCGTACACGTAAGGCTTGAAAGAGGAGCCAGGCTGGCGCAGCGCATCGGTCGCGCGGTTGAACTGACTCGTGCCGTAATCACGCCCGCCGATCATTGCCCGCACGCCACCATCGAGGTCGCCGATCACGACAGCCACTTGGCTGGCGCCATAATCGCGGCCGTATTGCCGTAATGCGGATTCCGCCTCACGCTCCGCGTAATGCTGAAGACTGCCATCGAGCGCGGTGCGTACGACGAAGGAGCGCGACGTAACCGACTTTGGCAAGGTATCGACGAGCTTGCGCATCTCGTCGAAAGCCCAGTCGAGGTAATAGTTCGGCGTGTCCTCGGCGGCGCGATCGATCGGCGTCGCTGGATTGCGGCGGGCGCCGTAGACTTGGCCTTCGGTCATAAAGCCGTTCTCGACAAGGTTATCGAGGACGACGTTGGCGCGAGCGCGAGCTGCCGGCAGGTTGATGAGCGGCGAGAACTTGGTCGGCGCCTTGAATAGACCGGCGACCATCGCGCCTTCGGCCAAGGTCAGGTCGCGCACCGACTTGCCGAAATAATAGCGTGCTGCGGCGTCGACTCCGAAGGCGCCGCCGCCGAGGTAAGCGCGGTCGAGATAGAGCTTGAGAATTTCATTCTTGTTCAGATGCGCTTCCAGCCAGAGAGCCAGAAAGGCTTCATTGATCTTGCGCTCGTAGGTGCGCTCGTTCGACAGGAATAGATTTTTCGCGAGCTGCTGCGTGATGGTCGAGCCGCCCTGGACGACGCCGCCCGCTTGGGTGTTGGTGACAAAGGCGCGAAACACGCCCTGAATGTCGATGCCGAAATGCTCATAGAACCGGCGGTCTTCGGTCGCCAGCACCGCCTTGATCATTTGATCCGGAAAATCTTCGAGCGGTACCGATTCGGTGTGCTTGATGCCCCGGCTGCCGATTTCATTGCCGTAGCGGTCAAGGAAGGTCACCGCCAGATCGGATTTTTTCAGCCAATCGTCATCGGAAGTTTGTCGGAAAGCAGGGATCGCCAGCGCCAACAGGAGAAGGAGACCCCCGGTTCCTAGCGTTGCCATTTCGGAGAGCGGTTCAACCAATAGCCAGCGCCGCCATCCGGCGACATGGGCGCGGTCCATGAAAGCGGTAAACCGCTCATAAATCTCGCGGGTCCACTTGGCGGCCTGGAATATTGCGGAATCGATCCGCGCATCGATATCGAGAAGGAGCCGCTTAAGCCTGGGCCGCCAGTCCTCGCCCGGATCGGGGAACATATCTGTCACGATTGTGCGCTCCGGCAAACGGCGGCAAGCAACTCTGCGGCGAGCAACCGTGCGGCAAACAAGTCTATTGTCCTTCTAGCGAAGCGGCATTTCGCCGGCCATGGTTTAGTTGAACCCGGCCTATTTGAACTCGCACAGTACATGGAAATTACGGGAAAATTTGGCATAGGTTCATGGCGCGCGGAGAACACCATGGCAAGTAATTCCGATAACTCCGATCAGGTTCCATTTTGGCGACGCAAGTCCTTGAGCGAAATGACTGATTCGGAGTGGGAAAGCCTCTGCGATGGCTGTGGCCGCTGCTGCCTCAATAAGCTCGAGGAAGAAGAATCGGCCGATAAGACCTATTACACGGATGTAGGCTGCCGGCTGTTGGATGGACACAGTTGCCGCTGTAGCGATTACCAGCATCGGCTGGATCTCGTTGAAGATTGCGTCCGGCTGACCCCCGAAAGCCTCAAGACGATCAAATGGCTGCCGCCGTCTTGCGCCTACGTGCTGCTCGCCGAGGGACGGGACCTCTATTGGTGGCATCCATTGGTTTCGGGCGACCCAGATGCCGTCCACATTGCCGGAGTATCGGTGCGCGGACGCATGCGCGCGACCGAACTCGAAGTGCCTGACGAAGAATTGGAAGACCACATCGTCAATTGGCCGCTGAAATTGCCGCGCCGCGCGCGCCGCCGCGGCTAGCGAACGCTGGCGCACTCCTGGTCTGCGCAAAGTCTTCTTGTAAAGCGAGCCGGCGGCCGCCAAGTGGATGGCGAGCCAGCAGCTTGAGATGACCACGCGAGCCGCGCCCGAAGATCTCGTGAATGTCGCGCCGGCCGCTGTCGCGGCCGAACTTTCCGCGCCATCGCATGCGACGGCCCCAGCCGACCATGCCGCGGTCCGCGCAATCGTTGCTGGCATCATGCTGGCGATGTTTCTCTCTGCGCTTGAGCAGACCATCGTCGCACCGGCACTCCCGGCGATCGGCAGGAGCCTTGGCGGCGTCGACGAATTGTCCTGGGTAGTCACGGCCTACTTGCTGGCGGTCACGGTGACGACGCCGCTGTTCGGAAAACTGTCCGACATATACGGCCGGCGCCCCGTTCTACTGTGGGCAATCGCGATTTTCATCGGCGGCTCGGTCGCCTGCGCGTTGGCGCCGACGATCTGGCTGCTTGTCCTTGCGCGGGGACTGCAAGGACTGGGCGGCGGCGGCTTGCTGCCGATCGCGCAGACTATCATCGCCGATCTACTCTCACCGCGCGAACGGCCGGTGGTGCAGGGTCGGACCTCCATCATGTTCATGAGCGCCAGCATTCTCGGCCCGGTCCTCGGTGGATTCCTGACCGATCAGCTGCATTGGTCGCTGATATTCTGGATTAATCTGCCGCTCGGCGTGGTCGCGCTGGTGATGAGCGAGCGCGCGCTGCGGCAATTGCCGCGCAATGAACGTCCGCATCAGCTCGATGTGATCGGCGCCGTCTTGATGGTCGGTGCGGGACTGTCGCTGATGCTGGCGCTCGCTTGGGGCGGCACACATTATCCGTGGAATTCGTGGCCCATTCTCACCCCACTCGCCGGATCGGTCGCGCTCTGGGCACTGTTCGCCGCGCGCCTTTTGACTGCGCGGGAGCCGTTCATTCCGCTTACGATATTGCACGACCGGGTCACCAGCATGATCACCTGCGCGGCGTTCTTCGGCGTTGGCACGATCATCGGGGTCACGATCTACACGCCGCTTTATTGCCAGACTGTGCTCGGCCTATCGGCGAGTTCGTCGGGACTGGCGCTTATCGCGTTCATGGCGGGAACCGTGGTCGGTTCGCTGACGACCGCACGGCTGATGGTGCGCCATGCCCATTACATGCGCGTGCCGCTGGCAGGGCTGTTTTTCGCAGCCATTGCGCTCGGCATTCTCGCTGCCGATCCAATCAACCAGTCAATCACACAGCTTGTGCTGCTGCTGTTTGTGCTCGGTTGCGGGCTTGGGCCGATGTATCCAATGAGCACAATTGTCATGCAGAACGCAGTCAAGCCACACCAGCTTGGTACTGCGACCGGCACGCTCAACTTTTTCCGCACACTCGGCGGCGCAATCATCGTCGCGGTCTTCGGCGCCATCGTGCTCGGCGGCAGCACCGATGGCGCGGGAGTGACGACATTGGAAGGGTTAGCTAGCGTGCACGGCGATTTGGCGCCCGCATTTCACTGGGTGTTTATCGCCGCCGTGATTTGTCTTGCTATTGCGTTTTTCAGTTTGCTCGCAGTCCAGGAACGGCCGCTGCATGGCCCCGCTCTGAGATCCGAATAGTGGCCTGGGTGCTACGGCGCGAGCGGAGTGCCGAGTTTTCGCGCGGCATCAACGATCCAACCGCGATACCGCACCAGCGGCGTGATCCCGGTCAGACCGCCGCAACCTGCTGTTAAATTCGGACCCGTCGACCAGCTCACCACGCCAATAATTCTGACAACTTTGCCAGAGCCGGCAAAAGCCGGAGCCCCCGAATCCCCAGCGCAGGCACCCAACCCAGCAGTCAGTCCTTTGGTGACCGGATCGAACAGCCTGATCTGCAGCGATCCCGGTTGCCCGGTGACGATCAGTGATGCGGCGCGGACCGTGCCGCCGGTCCGACCATCGCCGCGCACGGTCACACCATAGCCGGCAACCACGAGGGTATCGCCAACCTTGATCGCTTCAGTTTCGCCACCGATCCGCGCCAGGGGGATTTGCGCCGGAAGCAGTTCGGTAAGCTTGATCAGCGCGACATCTGCGGTCGCGAGATGGCCGAGCAGCCGCTGCATATCGAATTGCGGATGACGCTCGATGCGGGCAACTGCCTTGAGAATGGGGGGCTGTCCCAGTTCGCTGCCGACAAGCTTGTAATCGGACCCCGGCTGTACGCAATGCGCGGCAGTCAGCAAAAGGTCGCGTCCGATTGCGGTTGCAGTGCACGCCGTACCGGAGGAGCCGAGAATCATGACGACCGAGCGTCCGAATTCTGTGGCTGCGGTCGGTGCACCGCCGACCATCGCACGCCCGCGTTGCGAAATTGCGAGGATCGCGAATCCGGCCGCCGAGACGATGATGAGAATGGCGAATCGGCGGCAACACCGCCGGACCGCGCTCCTCAATGCCGTCATGATGCCCTCGATCTATTTCTGCAACGGCGGCTTATCCGGCTCCGGCGCGGAAGTCTGCCCTAAATCAGCCGTTCACGGAGGGTTCACTGCAGCCCGCCTAGAACACATAATCATGGCTGCCGTGGAACGATTCGCTTTTGCCGCCCCCTTGATGCTCGGGTTGGCTATCATTGTTGCCCCCGCACGCGCCGAAGAGCCGGCACGACCGGCCCGTGCCCCGGCCGGGCATGTCTGCCTCGATCAGAAGGAGCGCCGCGCCGAGACTGCGTCCGGTACTGTGATCCGCTTGGCGGCCGCAATACAGGCGGCGAAGAACCGGATGCCCGGCTCGGTAGTACGGGCGCGGCTATGTCACGGGCAGGACGGGCTCGTCTATGTGCTGACAGTTCTCGCCCGCGATGGCAAAGTGGCGCGAATAGTCGTCGACGCGACTAAGGGTACGCTTGTCGGCGGGCGCTGAGCGGAGCAAATCTTGCGGCTTCTTGTTGTCGAGGACGATCCCGATCTCAATCGGCAGCTCGCGACTGCATTGACCGACGCGGGTTACGTCGTCGATCGCGCCTTCGACGGCGAAGAGGGCCACTATCTGGGCGAAAGCGAGCCTTACGACGCTGTAATTCTCGATATTGGCTTGCCAAAAATGGACGGCATTTCAGTGCTCGAAGCTTGGCGGCGCGCCGGACGCGCTATGCCGGTTTTGATCCTCACCGCGCGGGATCGCTGGAGCGACAAGGTGCAGGGCTTTGATGCCGGCGCCGACGATTACGTTGCAAAACCGTTCCACCTTGAAGAAGTGCTGGCGCGTGTACGCGCGCTGCTTCGCCGCTCGGCGGGACACGCGAAGAGTGAATTTACCTGCGGCCCGGTTCGGCTCGATACGCGCACCGGGCGCGTCGCGGTGGACGGCAATCCGATCAAACTCACGTCGCACGAATACCGGCTATTGTCCTACCTCATGCATCACACCGGGCGGGTCGTTTCCCGCACCGAACTGGTCGAACATTTGTACGATCAGGACTTTGACCGCGACTCCAATACGATTGAGGTCTTCGTCGGGCGTATTCGCAAGAAGCTCGGCGTCGACGTCATCCAAACCGTGAGGGGACTCGGTTATTTGCTGACGCCGCCCGATGCGCACTAATTCGCTCGCGGTCCGCTTGTTCCTGTGGGCCACGGCATGGACGGTGGTCATATTGATCATCACCGGAATTGCGCTGTCGACGCTTTATCGCCATGCCGTCGAGCGGGCGTTCGATCGGCGGTTGGACGTTTATCTGCGCACGCTAGTGGCGGACGTCGCCTCGCCCGAAGACAGTGGCGACAAATTTCCTCAATCGATCGGCGAGCCGCTGTTTGAATTGCCCCTGTCGGGCTGGTACTGGCAGGTAACCCGTCTCGACAGCAAAACGCCGGAGGTGCATTCCTCCCGTTCGTTATGGGATTCCAACCTGCCGCGTTTGGCGGCTGATCGGTCGGCAGCGGAGTCTGAATACCGTCAGGGCTACGCGCGCGGTCCCGAGGATCAGGATTTGCGCCTGGTCGAGCGCAGTATCGATCTCGGAGCCGACGGCCGCTACTTTGTAGCCGTAGCCGGCGACGCCTCGGAAATCGACGAGGAAACGCACAATTTCAACCGCGCAATCGTCATCACCTTCACCGCGCTCACGATGGCGCTGTTGTTGACCACTGCTTTGCAGGTACGGTTCGGTCTGGCTCCCTTAACGCGCATTTCCGAGAGTCTCGCCGCGATCCGCTCCGGCCGCGCCGAACGGTTGGAAGGCGAATTTCCGGTCGAAATTGCTCCGTTGGCGCGCGAAACCAATGCGCTGATCGAGGCCAATCGGGAGATCGTCGAGCGCGCGCGCACCCATGTGGGTAATCTCGCCCACGCGCTCAAAACGCCGCTCTCGGTCATCGTCAACGAGGCGGCAACACAAGGCAGCGATTCGTTTGCGCAAAAAGTGCTCGAGCAGGCCGACATCATGCGCGATCAGGTGGCGCGCCAGCTCGAGCGGGCGCGTCTTGCCGCCCGCTCGACAAGGATTGGCGCGCTGGTCAATGTTCCGCCGGTCGTGACGGCGCTGGCCCGCAGCATGGAGAAGCTTCATCGCGAACGCGAGATCGCCATTGACGTCGACGTGCCCGAGCATGCGCACTTCCACGGCGAGCAGCAGGACCTTGAGGAAATGGTCGGCAATCTTGTCGACAACGGTTGCAAATGGGCGCGGTCGCGGGTCGCAATCGAGGTTTTGGCCGATCAGCTGGCGGGCGAGGGCGAGAAGGCGGGGGTGCGTATCATCGTCGACGATGACGGGCCGGGTCTCTCGCCCAGCCAACGCGAGCAGGTCGCTTTGCGAGGCCAGCGCCTCGACGAGACCAAACCCGGCTCGGGCCTGGGATTGTCGATTGTGGTGGAGCTAGCCCGGCTCTATGGGGGTGTGCTCACGCTCGGCACCGCGCCGATCGGGGGCCTGCGCGCCGAACTGGCCTTGCCTGGCGGTTGAATCTTCTCACAAACTCAAAACCACACGCTTTGTCCCGCTTGCGTTCGATCGGATTGCGCGTGCACGATTAGCGGCGTAACTGCCAAAACACGCCGCCACGTGACCGCAAATCAATGACAGATCAGCCGGGGAGTTCGCCATGAAAGCAAGAATGAAAGTTACTCGACGCCATATGCTTGCCGGCGGCTCGATCCTACTGGCATCCGTCGCTGCGCCGCGCATTGTTCGCGCCCAGCAGGCGCAGTGGGTCTACAAATACGCCAACAATCTTCCAGAAGCGCACCCGATGAACGTTCGCGCTCGCGAGATGGCCGCGGCGATCAAACAGGAGACCAACGGCCGTTTCGATCTTCAGATCTTCCCGAGCAGCCAATTGGGATCGGACACCGATACGCTCAGCCAAATCCGCTCCGGTGGCGTCGAGTTCTTTACGCTTTCCGGCCTCATTCTATCGACGCTCGTTCCAGCGGCTTCGATCAACGGCATGGGCTTCGCCTTCGCCGATTACGACACGGTGTGGAAGGCGATGGACGGAGATCTCGGCGCCTACATCCGCGCTCAAATCGCCAAGGCAAACCTGATCGCCATGGAAAAGATTTGGGACAACGGCTTTCGTCAGACTACAACGAGCACCAAGCCGGTTGCGACGCCGGACGATTTCCGCGGCATGAAGCTGCGGGTCCCGCCGTCACCATTATGGACCTCGATGTTCAAGGCTTTCGATGCATCGCCGGCATCGATCAATTTCAACGAAGTCTATTCGGCGCTGCAGACTAAAATTGTCGACGGCCAGGAAAATCCGCTGGCAATCATCTCAACAGCCAAGCTCTATGAAGTGCAGAAATATTGTTCGCTGACCAATCACATGTGGGACGGCTTTTGGTTCTTGGCCAATCAACGCGCTTGGCAAAACCTGCCGGACGATGTCCGCACCATCGTGGCCAAGCACATCAACGCCGCCGGTCTGAAGGAGCGCGACGATGTCGCCAAGCTCAACGCCAGCTTGCAGCAGGACTTGGCCGCGAAGGGCCTTATTTTTAATCGGCCCGATCCCGCGCCATTCCGCAGCAAGCTTCGTGCCGCCGGCTTTTACACTGAATGGAAGAGCAAATATGGCGAGGAAGCATGGAGCCTCCTGGAGAAATCGGTGGGTAAGCTCGCGTGATCGCCGATACCGGGTCGCCAGCTCTCCGGCCATCTCATGACGGTGCGATCACGGCGCGATCGGTGACTGTGGCGATCGAGTCCTCGGTCGGCTCGGCAGTCGAAATTGCGGCGGCGGGTCTGGTCATTGCCGAAATTGCAATCTTGTTTGGCGGCGTGATCTCCCGCTACGTCTTCGACCGACCGCTGGTTTGGTCGGATGAGCTGGCCTCGACACTGTTCTTGTGGCTGGCAATGCTCGGCGCGGTAATCGCGTTCCACCGCGACGAACATATGCGCATGACGGCGTGTGTCGGCATGTTGCCCGGGCCGGCGCGCGCTCTGCTGGACAGCCTCGCGACCGGCGCCTCGCTGGCCTTTCTGCTGCTGATCGTTTGGCCCGCCTTCCAGTATGCCAGCGACGAACTGCCGATCACGACTTCCGCGTTGCAGATCACTGATGCATGGCGGGCGGCCGCGCTGCCAGCCGGAATTGGATTGATGATCGTCTTTGCGCTGTTGCGGTTGACCCGTGCTGCATCCGCCAAAGCGATTATTTTGTCGCTCGGCCTGATTGCACTGGTGGTAGTGCTGTTCTGGCTTGGCGCACCATTGTTTCATCGGCTCGGCAATCTCAATCTGCTGATCTTTTTTGTCGGGGTGGTCGCTACCGCAGTTTTCGCCGGCGTGCCGATCGCATTCGCTTTCGGCTTGGCGATATTCGGTTACCTCGCCTTGGCGACCCACACCCCGCTGATGGTGCTGGTCGGGCGCATGGACGAAGGCATGAGCCACCTCATTTTGCTTGCCGTTCCGCTCTTTGTGTTTCTCGGATTGCTCATCGAGATGACCGGGATGGCTCGCGCATTAGTTGGTTTTTTGGCCGACCTGTTAGGCCATGTCCGCGGCGGACTGCATTTTGTTCTCGTTGCCGGCATGTATTTGGTATCCGGCATTTCCGGCTCGAAGGCCGCCGACATGGCCGCGGTCGCACCCGTCCTGTTTCCCGAAATGAAGGCACGCGGCGCCAAACCCGGTGATCTGGTTGCGCTGTTATCGGCGACCGGCGCGCAAACCGAGACCATTCCACCGAGTTTGGTTCTTATTACCATCGGCTCAGTGACCGGCGTGTCGATTGCGGCGCTCTTCACCGGCGGGCTTCTGCCGGCAATCGTGCTCGCTTGTTTGTTGTGTTTTGTGATCCGCTGGCGATACCGCGACGAGGATCTCAACCAGGTCACCCGCGCCAGTAAACGCGAGATCCTCCGCAGCTTTGTCGTCGCCCTGCCGGCCCTCGCGCTGCCCTTTCTGATCCGGGCGGCGGTTGTCGAGGGTGTCGCCACCGCGACCGAAGTTTCGACGATTGGCATCGTTTATTCCGTCGCCGCCGGGCTTGTCGTTTATCGGCGCTTCGACTGGGCGGCGGTGCGGCCGATGCTGGTGTCAACCGCTTGTCTCTCGGGAGCGATCCTCCTCATCATTGGCACGGCGACGGCGATGGCCTGGGGCCTAACCCAATCCGGTTTCTCGCGTACGCTCGCTGCGGCAATGACCGGCTTGCCTGGCGGTGCAGTCAGTTTCATGGCCGCCTCAATCGCTGCCTTCGTTGTGCTGGGCTCCGTGCTGGAAGGTATTCCGGCCATCGTGCTGTTCGGACCGCTTTTGTTTCCTATCGCCAAGGCGGTCGGCATCCACGAGGTGCATTACGCGATGGTCGTGATCCTCGCGATGGGCATCGGCCTGTTCGCGCCGCCGTTCGGTGTTGGATATTATGCCGCCTGCGCAATCGGCCGGGTCGAGCCGGTCGCCGGCATGCGGCCGATCTGTGGCTACCTGCTCGCGCTGGTGATCGGAACGGTCATCGTCGCGGCCGTGCCGTGGATCTCGATCGGTTTCCTCGACTGAACCTTACGGAGACCGGAGATGAGCGCAGACGTTCCGAAATGCGGCCTCGCGCCGTGCTCGCGGCGCGTCATGAACCTTGCGCATTTTTTACGGCAATCCGCAAAACGATATCCGAACGAAATTGCTCTGGTCTGGGGCGAGCAGACCTGGACTTGGGCACAAGTGGATGCCCGCGTCGATGCCACAGCGGCCGCACTTACCGCGCGCGGGGTGGGCAAGGGGGACCGCGTCCTGGTGCAGGCGAAGAATTCGAATCAATTTCTCGAATCGATGTTCGTCTGTTTTCGGCTCGGCGCCGTTTGGGTACCGACGAATTTTCGTTTGACGGCCGAGGAGGTCGCTTATCTCGCCCGCGCCAGCGGCGCTACGGCAATGATTTGTGGCGGCGAATTCGCCGACCATGCGCGCACTGCAATGGAGCAGGGGATTAAATTTGTAATCTCGATCGGAACCTCAAACTTTGGCGACGATTATGATGCGCTGGTCGCCGCGCATCAGGGGCGCCTCGTCCCTGTTGCCGAAGTCGACCGCGACGATCCGTGCTGGTTCTTTTTCACCTCGGGCACGACCGGGCGACCGAAAGCGGCCGTGCTGACGCATGGCCAGATGGGCTTCGTCGTCACCAATCATCTGTGCGATCTGATGCCCGGCACTACACAGCGCGATGTTTCGCTTGCGGTCGCGCCGCTTTCCCACGGCGCCGGCATTCATGCGCTTGCGCAAGTCGCGCGCGGAGCGAAGACCGTGCTGCCGTCGGGCGATAGGTTCGACCCCGAGGAAGCGTGGCGGCTGATCGAGCAGTGGCGCGTGACCAACATGTTCACGGTGCCCACGATCTTGAAAATGCTCGCCGAGCATCCGGCCGCCGAGAAATACGATCACTCATCGTTACGGTATGTGATCTATGCCGGTGCGCCGATGTATCGCGAAGATCAGAAACGGGCCTTGGCCAAGCTCGGAAAAGTTCTCGTCCAGTATTTCGGTTTGGGTGAGGTGACCGGCAACATCACCGTATTGCCAACCAACATGCACGATCCGGAGGACGGGCCCGAGGTCAAGATCGGTACCTGCGGTTTTGAGCGCACCGGAATGCAAATTTCAATTCAAGATGAAAGCGGCCGCGAGCTTTCGTCCGGCGAAACAGGCGAGATATGCGTGTGCGGACTTGCCGTCTTTGCCGGGTACTACGACAATCCGGAAGCCAACGCGAAGGCATTCCACAATGGTTGGTTTCGCACCGGCGATCTGGGCTATCTCGACGAACAGGGCTTTCTCTACATCACCGGCCGCGCCTCCGACATGTATATTTCCGGCGGATCGAACGTCTACCCGCGCGAGATCGAAGAGAAGATGCTGACGCATCCGGCCATCGCCGAGGTCGCGATCGTCGGCGTGGCCGACAAGTTGTGGGGCGAAGTCGGCATCGCAGTGTGCGTGCTACGGCCGGATGTGGAGCTTAACGAGCGCGAATTGCTGGCATGGCTCGCACCGAAAGTGGCTCGATACAAGCTTCCCAAGCGCGTGTTTTTTTGGGACGAGTTGCCTAGGTCAGGCTATGGCAAGATCACCAAAAATATGATTCGCGCAGAGCTTGAAGCGCGGGACTGTCTGCGCTCCGAGAAAACCGCGGCCGAGGCGTAAATGCCATGAGTAACGCCATGAGCACGGCGCCCGCAATCCTCGTAACCGGCGGCGCCTCAGGAATTGGGTTTGCCGTAGTCGATGCCGTTCTCGCCGAGGGCTGGCGCGCAATTTGTGCCGATGTCAGCGAACCCAATCTCGCATCGGCGCGCGAAAAGCTCGGGCACCGCGCCGAACTGCGCTTCGAGCATCTTGATGTCGCCGATGAGGACGCGGTTGTAAGCGCGGTGGCAACCTGCGAACGGGAATTTGGCCCGCTCGCTGGGATCGTCAATTCCGCCGGAATCGCTCGCGACATCCCAGCGCTCGAGACCAGTGCGAAAATCTTCCGCCAGGTTCTCGATGTAAATCTGCTCGGGACTTTCCTTGTCGCGCGCGAAGCGGCAAAAGCAATGCGCGGGCGCGGCGACGGCGCCATTGTCAACCTGGCATCGGTCTCAGGGCTTGTGGGCAATCAGGGCCGCACGGCTTATGGCTCATCCAAAGGCGGCGTCATCGTAATGACCCAGGTCCTGGCGCTCGAGTTCGCGCCACTTGGCATTCGCGTCAATGCGATTGCACCGGGACCGATAGACACGCCGATGGTGAAAGAAATGCACTCGGAGAAAGCTCGCGCGGCCTGGATCGACCTCGTTCCGCAACAGCGCTACGGCACCCCTGCCGACGTCGCGAGCGCTGCGGTCTTTTTGCTCGATGCGCGCAAATCCGGCTATGTGACCGGCCAGACAATTTGTGTCGACGGCGGCTTTACTGCGACGCGCTTGAGGACTTCTGGTTAATTCCGCCACAGTTGTTTTGAGGCAATGCGGGCGCCGTCGGACAACGCCTTGAGTTTCGCCCAGACGATCGACGGATGCACTTCCTTCGAGCCCGCGAAAGTGGCGAAGCCGCAATCGGATCCGGCGATCACGTTTTCGCGGCCGACGATATCCGCGTAGCGCACGATACGCTCGGCGACGAGCTCCGGATGCTCGACGAGAATGGTCGAGTGCGAGATGACGCCCGGAATGAGGATTTTACCTTCTGGAAGCTTCACATTCTTCCACACCTTCCATTCATGCTCATGCCGCGGGTTTGCGGCTTCGAAGGAATAGGCGCCGGCACGGATTTTCAGGATGATGTCCACGATATCCTTGAGCTCCATGTCATGGATGCGTGGACCCATATTGATGCCGTAACAGGTGTGAAAGCGGATCTTCTCAGGCGGTATGTCGCGTAGAGCGTGATTGAGCGCGGCGACGCGCACTTCCGCCCATTTGCAACAGTCGGCGACGCTCGCCTCGGGATGTAGGATGTAATAGGTGACGAGACGCGGATCGTCGATCTGCACCAGGAAACCGGCATCGACGATTGCGTGGTATTCTTCGCGCATCGCTTCCGCGATGGCAAAAACGTATTCCTCCTGTGACTCGTAATAGGCGTTTTTTTGCCAGTCCTCGACGTTCGACGGCGAGATTGCCGGCATAAAAGCTTCTTCGACGGCAACGCCTTGCAGTGCCGCTTTGAGATTGGCGATGTCGCGTTTGAGCTGCGCGTGGCCTTTATAAGTGATCGGCCCCGTACAGATCATGTGGGTATGGGTCGAGGCCGGATGGGTCTGCGCGTAGAATTCGGGGAAGGAAAGGCCCTCGCGTGAACTGGCCCACTGGTTGCGCGGCCCGGCGCGCGTGTCGACCTCATAGCCGCCGAGCCGTTCGTTGACGTAGCTGACGAAGCTCGGCTTGCCATATTCGCCATCGTCGACGACGTCGATGCCGAGCTCGGCTTGGCGGCGCACGATCTCGCTCACCGCATTGCGCAGCCGTTCGGCGCTGCTGCGCTGCTCGAACATCGCGCTGTCGCCGCTCTTGAAGAGATCGAGGAATTCCGGCGGACGCGGCAGGCTGCCCGCATGGGTGGTCAGAATGCGGTCGACGCTATGTTTCATCGTCCAGGCCGATCCCGCTGTCGCTTAATCAATCGTCACATGTGCAGTCGTGATGACATTCTTCCAGCGCTCGGTTTCCTGTTTCAGGTAGGTCGCCGTCGCTTGTGGCGTGCCGCCCACAGGTTCTGCTGAAAGCTCTGCGAGACGTTTTTGAACCTCCGGATCCTGGAGCGCCTCGTTGACGCCGGCATTGACCTTGTTCACGACCGCGGCCGGTGTGCGCGGCGGCGCGACAATCGCGTACCAGGTAACGGAGGCGAAACCGGGCAAGGTCTCGGCGATCGCCGGTACGTCGGGTAGGCTCGCCATGCGCTGCGGCGACGCGACGCCGATGAGCTTCAATTTGCCAGCTTTAACGAGCTGCAGTGAGACGCCGAGATTGTCGAACATGCAGTCGACGCTGCCGGCGACAAGATCGTTGAGCGCCGGTGCTGAGCCGCGATAGGGCACGTTTTGCAGCTTCACATGCGTCATCATCTGGAACATTTCGGAAGTGAGCTGGGAAGTTGTCCCGTTGCCCTGCGTGGCGTCCGTCACTTTGCCGGAATTTGCTTGGGCATAGGCGATGAAATCCTTCACGTTATTGGCTGCAATTTTATCCGGGTTGACGACGAGCGCGTTCGGCACTCGCGCCATGACGATGATAGGCACGAATTGTAGCGGATCGAATTCGAGGTGCGGATAGAGATTCTGATTGATGACCAATGGCGGCGGCGGCGAAGCCAACAAGATGTAACCCTCGGGCTCGGACTTCGCTACGAGTTCGGCGCCGATATTGCCGCCTGCGCCGGTATGGTTCTCAATAATGACCGTCTGGCCCCATTTGCGCGACAGCCGCTCGGCAATGATGCGCGGCATGATGTCGGCGGTGCCGCCGGCAGGGAATGGCACCACGATCTTCACCACGCGTGCCGGGTAATCGTCCGCGCATGCAGCAGGAGCTAACACGGCAGGTGCCGCCGTCAACGCGAGCGTCAGTACTGAGATCGCGATGCAGTTTTTTGCTGTCATTATCCGTCTCGCCACTTCAATTCTGATTGGGTCGCGTGAAACTGGCAGGTTAAACAAACCATTCCACAGCTACCAGTGTGCCGGCGGCTATCAGGTCTCCGTCCTTGCGCCAAGCTGCCGAGTTTGATCTTCTAAACGGATATAGCGGCGGCTTTCTCTGGGAGAATGCAACGATGCGCGTGTCGCATTTGGCGTTGGTAGTGGCATTGCTCGCCGGCTTAGCCGCCTGCGGCAAGGGCCCGCAAGGCGATGCAGGTCCGCCCGGACCCCAGGGTCCTAAAGGCGATGTAGGCTCGGCGGGCCCGCCCGGGCCGCCGGGACCCCCTGGTCCACAGGGCGAAAAAGGTCCACCGGGTCCGCCCAGCCCGAGCATCAGGGTGATCCGTTCGGATTGCGTTTCGGGATGCTCGGTGCAATGCCAGGACAATGAAATCCTAATCACGGCTTATTGCGGGGCGACCCGCAATCCGGCGCAGTTCCTCAGCGAAAGGGGCGCGTCCTGCGGCCCGGTACCGAGTGCCGCGAATACGCCTTTAGTGGCCGTTTGCGTCGGCTCGCCGCAATAGAGCCCGCCTTTTAGCGGCATCATTCGCGGCACCCTTGTTTTGTCTAGCGCACGGCGCGAGGACCGCGGCAGTGCGCAATTGCCGCGCGCGAACTCCCATTGCGGCCGTATTCACAGCGTGATGTAACCGCGCAGCGCCGTACCGGGCGCAATAAGATTGGCGCTTTTGGCAGCCGGGATGTTCGAACGAGTTGCTTCGAAATTGAGGCGCTTCGAATTATGACGCTTTGGATCTTTTTCGCGGTGATGACGGCGGCGGCAGTTTTTACCGTGCTTTGGCCGCTCGGGCGAAAGCCGGCCGGTTCAACCGGCAGCGACAGGTTGGTGTATCAGGACCAGCTCCAAGAGATCGAGCGCGACCGCGCCGCGGGCCTGATCGGTGAGGCGGAGGTCGAATCCGCTCGGATCGAAATATCGCGACGCTTGCTGGCTGCTGCGGAAGCCGAAGCTTCCGCGCCGCAACGATCCAGCGTCGGCGTCAATGCGCGGCGGCGGCGCGCCGCCGGCGCAGCGGTCGTGATTGTGCCGCTTGTTGCACTTGGCCTTTATTTGAAACTTGGATCGCCCAGCGTTCCGGGACAATCCGCGTTTGCTCGATCCAGTGAACCGGAAGAAGGTCGGTCAATCGCCAGCCTGGTCAGCCAGGTCGAGAATCATCTCGCGCGCAATCCGAACGACGGCGCCGGCTGGGAGGTCATCGCTCCGG
>CATPBC010000344.1 GCA_955652195.1 uncultured Xanthobacteraceae bacterium
CGGACAAGTCCGGGGCTATGGACATCGACGGGCATCGCGACACGTTGCGCCATCGTGCGCTTGCCGCGATCAAGGCGACCCGCTGGGTGCCAACGCAAGGCGAGAACCGCATCACCGGAATGATCGAGAGTCGCCCCGATTGCGTGAACTCGCGCCAGCGAGCCTGGGGTGTGCCGATCACGCTCTTCATCAAGGAAAAGCCTGACGGTTCGGTCGAGATTCTCAACGATGCCGACGTGAATGTCCGCGTCATCGAGGCCTTCGAGCAAGAAGGCGCCGACGCCTGGTACAAACCCGGGGCGCGCGAGCGTTTCCTCGGCAAGCGCGCAAACGATGGCTGGCAGAAAGTTGATGACATCCTCGACGTCTGGTTCGATTCCGGATCGACCCACGCATTTGTGCTTGAGGACCCGCAGCATTTTTCAGCGCTCGCCAACATCAAGCGCAAGGCGGATGGCGGCGCTGAGGCGATCATGTATCTGGAAGGCTCCGATCAGCATCGCGGCTGGTTTCAGTCTTCGCTGCTGGAAAGCTGCGGCACGCGCGGGCGTGCGCCGTTCGACGTCGTGCTGACCCACGGTTTCGTGCTCGACGAGGACGGCCGCAAAATGTCGAAGTCGCTCGGTAATGTCACGGCGCCGCAGGATGTGATGCGCAATGCCGGCGCCGACATTCTGCGCATGTGGGTCTGCGCCGCCGATTATGAGGATGACCTTCGTATCGGTGCTGAGATCCTGAAAACGACCGTCGATACCTATCGCAAGCTGCGCAACACGCTGCGTTGGATGCTCGGCAATCTGGCGCATTTTCATCCCGCCGATCGCATCGCGCCGGAAGCCATACCGGAAGCTTTGCCGGAACTCGAACGGCTGATGCTGCATCGGCTCGCCGAACTGGATCGGCTCGTCCGTCAGGCCTACGCGGATTTCGATTACAAACGCATCTTTGCCGCGCTCAATGCGTTCATGACGGTCGATCTCTCGGCGTTCTATTTCGATATCCGCAAGGACGCACTTTATTGCGATCCCTATTCGTCGGCGAAGCGCAAATCGTGTCTCACGGTGCTGGACCATTTGTTGCGCGCCACTGTTTGCTGGCTCGCGCCGATGCTCTGCTTCACGGCGGAAGAGGCGTGGCTGGCACGCGATCCGGCGGCACAATCGGTGCACCTTGAGCCTTTTCCATCCGTGCCGGCCGGCTGGCGCAACGACGTGCTCGCTGAGAAGTGGCGTAAGCTGCGCATCATTCGTCGCGTCGTTACCGGCGCGCTGGAAATCGAGCGCGCAAACAAGCGGATCGGTTCCGCGCTCGAGGCGCATCCGATTATCCATGTCGCCGATCCAGACCTGTTCGCCGCGGCCGTGGACGTCGATCTCGCCGAACTTTGCATCACCTCGGGCGCGGTTCTGGTCGAAGGCGAGGGTCCGCCGGACGCGTTCCGGCTGCCGGACGTGCCCGGTGTCGCGGTGATTCCGCGGCTTGCCGAAGGACGCAAATGCGCGCGCTCCTGGAAAATTTCTCCTGCGGTCGGGCTCGATCCACAATTTCCGGATGTCACGCCGCGTGACGCGCAGGCGCTGCGTGAATGGGAAGCCATGCGCAAGGCGGCCGAGTAGCGGCCGAGTAGGGGGCTACATTGACCGCTGCGGTGCCTCATCGCCCAACCGCTTCCTACCTGTGGGGACGGTTGACTGCGTTTGGCTTGACAGTCGCGGCGCTGACTTGCCTTGCCGATCAGGCATCGAAGTTCTGGCTGCTGTTCGACTTCGATCTCGGCGGCCGCGGCCATTTTCCGATCACGCGCTTTATCGATCTGGTTCTGACCTGGAATACCGGGATCAGCTACGGCCTGTTTCCGCAGCAAGGGCCGATCGGCGAATGGGCTTTGTTTGCTTTCAAAGTTGCTGCGGTCGGTTTCCTGTGGGGCTGGCTGGCGCGGGCAACATCACGGCTGACCGCGGGATCGCTTGGGTTGATCATCGGCGGCGCCGTCGGCAATGCCATCGACCGGCTGCACTGGCCGGGGGTGATGGATTTCGTACTTTTCCACATCGAAACATCAAGCTTCGAATTTCGCTGGTATGTGTTCAACCTCGCTGATGTCGCGATTGTTGCGGGTGTGGTGGTGCTGCTGTATGAATCGCTATTGGGCGGTGCCGCAAAAGCGCCCTGATCGCGTATAATAAATGCTTGGAGGGCTTTAATTATTCCGATTTTCTAGGCCGCATGCCGGCCGGGGGCGTGCAAAGGGGTTCAGTGCAAAGAGTTCTCTTGGGGCGAACTAGGGGTGAGGGTATGTCGCTGTATCGGGCCGTAGGCCGTGCCTGGACCGGCCGCCACACCGGCAATGGCGGCCGCAGGTCAGCCATTCACGTCGCCTTGGGCGCTGTGCTTGCTGCTGCAACAGTCTGCACGTGCGGGTCCGTTGTGCGCGCCGGCGACTATGACGATCCCTCAGGCCAGTCGTTTGGTACAAGAGTTCTCCACGCGATCGGCCTGCCCGATCCCGACCATCCGGAATATGAAATCAATTACAGCGAGCGTTCGCCGCTGGTCGTGCCGCCAAACCGTAGTCTGCCCGCGCCAATTGCGACCGAGCGCCCGCCTGCGCCCAACTGGCCGCAGGATCCGGACGTCAAGAAGCGGCAAGCAGCCAAAGACGAGAAGGTCGTGCCTCACGGCGACCGCGTCATTGAAGAGGGCCGACCGTTGCGGCCGGACGAATTGATTCCGAAGGGAAGTCGTGCCAGCGCGACTTCGAACTCTGGCGCGATCGAGCCGAAAAAGAGTGGCTTGCTCAATTTCGATTGGTTCAAAAAAGAAGAATATGGCACGTTCACCGGCGAGCCGCCGCGGGCCAACCTGACCGATCCGCCGCCCGGCTACCAAACGCCTTCGCCGGATCAGCCGTACGGAATTCCGCCCGAGCGCAAGGCCTACAAACCAAAGACGCTCGGCGAGCGCATGGAGCCGGTGCGATAAGAGACGGACCGTTGCTTCCGCTCACAGAAACAATAGGCGGAAGGCAGCACGCGGCACGCCAGGCGGAGATGAGGGTGGCTAAATTTCTGTTGCTTCTTGTCGCGCTTGGCAGCGCGACCGCAAGCGCTGCCTATGGCAGCGCCGAGGTCAGCCATTTCACCTTGGCCAACGGCCTGGAAGTTGTCGTGGTGCCCGATCATCGCGCGCCGGTTGTCACGCATATGATCTGGTACAAAGTCGGCGCAGCCGACGAAATGCCTGGCAAATCCGGTCTGGCGCATTTCCTCGAACATCTGATGTTCAAGGGCACAGAGAAAAATCCCGGCGACGCTTTCTCGCGGCAGGTCGCGGAGATCGGCGGCCAGGAAAACGCGTTCACGGCGAGCGATTACACCGGATTCTTTCAACGCGTCCCGCGCAACAACCTCAAGGAAGTGATGGCTCTGGAGGCTGACCGCATTACCGGCTTGGTGCTCACCGATGACGTGGTGCGGCCCGAACTCAATGTTGTGCTCGAAGAACAAAATATGCGGGTCGCAAACAATCCGGCCGCGCGGCTGTCGCAGCAGATGGATGCCGCGCTCTACCTCAATCATCCCTATGGCCGCCCGGTTATTGGCTGGCGGCAGGAAATCGAGCGGCTCGATCGCGACGATGCGCTGGCCTTTTATCGCCGCTTCTATAGCCCGAACAACGCCATCGTGGTCGTTGCCGGCGACGTCACTGTGGACGAGGTTAGAGCCGATGCCGAGGCGACCTACGGCAAGGTTGCCGATCGCATCGAAAGCAAGCCGCGCCGCCGGCCCCTGGAGCCTGCGCAGGAGGCGGCGCGCACGGTGACACTCGCGGATTTCCGTGTCGAGCAGCCGAGCGTCAACCGCGATTATCTCGTGCCCTCGGAAACCTCAGCGCAAACCGGTGAGAGCGAAGCGCTTGAAGTGCTTGCCCATGTACTGGGCAGTGGCGAAAACTGCCGGCTTTACCGCAAGCTCGTCGTCGACCAAGGGATTGCGCTGAATGCCGGCGCTTTCTATGCGGGCACCGCTCTCGATTACGCAAAATTTGCCGTCTTCGGGGCGCCCAAGCCGGGCACCTCGCTGCATCAGCTTGAAGCGGCAATCGACGACATTCTCGCCGAGGTCATTGCGCGGGGCATCACCGCCGATGAGCTCGAACGCGCCAAGACCCGTCTGATCGCCGACGCTGTTTATGCCGAGGATAACCAGGCGAGTTTAGCCCGCTGGTATGGTTCGGCGCTGGCGACCGGGCAGACAGTCGAAGCTGTGCGCCGCTGGCCCGACCGCATTCGTGCCGTTACCACGGACGCTGTGCAGAAGGCCGCCCGCACTTGGCTCGATAGCCGCCGTTCCGTTACCGGCTATCTCGTCAAAAGCCTCCAATCCGAGGAGAAGCGATCGTGAACTCGGTCTCACCCGCTCGGCGCTGTTGCCGCTTTTCTACCAAGCGTAGGGTGGCGACGCCGTTGCGCCTAGCCCGTGTTGCGGCAGCGATCGCGGCAGCAGGCATTCTTTTCATGGCTTCCGCCCGGGCGACCACGATCGAGCGTGTGATAAGCCCCGGCGGGATCGAAGCATGGCTTGTGCACGAGCCGGCGGTTCCTTTGATTGCGGTGGATTTCGCTTTCGCGGGCGGCGCTGTGCAGGATGCGCCCGGCAAATCAGGTACCGCGACATTGGCGGTTTCGCTCCTCGATGCCGGCGCGGGGGATCTCGATTCAAAAGCGTTTTCGGATCGGCTCGAACGCAAAGCGATCCAAATGGGCTTTTCGGCCCAGCGTGACACGATCCGCGGCACGATGCGTACCCTGGTCGAAAATCGCGACGCCGCTTTCGATCTTTTGCGGCTCGCCGTTACGGCGCCGCGTTTCGACGCCAAGGACGTCGAGATCAGCCGCGCGCAAGTGCTTTCACTGTTACGTCGCGAGACGACGAGCCCGGCCGATATCGCTAACCGCCGCTGGTGGGAAACCGCTTTCGAAGGCCATCCTTACGGCCGGCCGGTGAGTGGCACGCCGGACACGGTATCGAGCATTTCCATTGCCGACCTTAAATCCTACGTGCACCGCGTTCTCACGCGGGGCAATCTTACGATCGCCGTCGTCGGCGACATCGATGCGGAGACGTTGAAGCCCCTGCTTGACCGGACATTCGGCGCGCTGCCGGAGAAGCCTGAACTCGTTCCGATTGCCAATGTCGCACCGCAAGGGCTCGGGCGGCGCATCGAGGTCAGCCTCGACGTGCCGCAGACCGTCGTCGATTTCGGCGGGCCGGGAATCTTACGCCAGGATCCGGACTTCATGGCCGCTTATCTGGTCAATCACATTCTCGGCGGCGGATCATCGGCCTCGCGGCTTTATCAAGAGGTGCGCGAGAAACGCGGCCTCGCCTATACGGTTTCCGATGGCCTTGTCTGGCTCGACCACACCGCGGTGTTGCTCGGCGGTACCGCGACGCGGGCCGACCGGGCCGGCGAGACGATCGATCTCATCCAAAGCGAAATCCAACGTTTTGCCGAGGCCGGGCCGACCTTCGAGGAGCTGATGGAGGCGAAGAAATATCTCAACAGCGCCTTTGTCCTTAATCTCGACAGCTCGACCAAAATTGCTGCCTTGCTGGTGCAGTTGCAGCTCGACCGACTCGGCCCCGACTATATCTCGCGGCGCGCTGCCATGATCGATGGCGTGACGCTTGAAGATGCGCGTCGTGTGGCCAAGCGGTTGCTCGACAAGGGCCTCCTGGTCACAGTTGTCGGCAAGCCACAGGGCTTCGTCTCGACCAAGGCGAATTAGCCCTCTCCATCAATCGGGACCGCCGATTGCGATCGAATTCGGCTCGCAATCGCTATTGCGGCGTGATCCCGGCAAGCTTGGCGGCTTCGCGCATATTTTCGTAATCGGCGCGAATGAATTCGGCGAATCCCTTCGGGGTCATCTGCTCGGCTGAAGCGACTTCCGAACCGAGGCCGCTCAGTCGCTCGGCGGCTGGACTGCCAGGGCTCAAGCCTTGTGCGATTGCCGTCTGCAGCTTGTCCACGATCTCCGCCGGCGTTTTCGCTGGAGCGACAACCCCGATATAGCTTTGCGCGGTGAAACCTTTCACGCCGCTTTCGTCGAACGTCGGTATATCCGGCGCAAGCTTGGAACGATGGGCCGCGGCTATGGCGACGATGTGAGCTTGCTGGGCCTGATGGAGCGGCAATGCGGTAGAAAATTCCGTCATCGCCCCATCCACTGTGCCGCTCATCAGATCGGGCATCAGCGCACCGCCGCCACGATAGGGGACGTGAGTGATGTTGGCGCCGGTAGCGGCCTTGAGCCGCTCTAGCGTCATGTGGGTGGCGCTGCCAATGCCACTGGTCGCGACCGTCAGCGGCGTGGTCTTGGATTGGGCGATGAGTTCGGTCATGTTTTTTGCTTGGACCTTGCTGCTCATGATGAGGGCGTGCGGCACGTAGCTCGTTAGCGAAACGGCGACAAAATCCTTCAGCGGATCGTAGCCAAGATCGGCATGCACAAATGGGTTAACCGTCAGCGGCCCATTGGACCCGACCAAGAGCGTGTAACCGTCGGGCGTAGCATGGGCGACGAATTCGGCGCCGACTCCGCCGCCGGCGCCGCCCCGGTTCTCGACCACCACCGGCTGGTTGAGCGTCTTGCTGATCAGATCGCCCGTTATGCGCCCGACAATGTCGGCATTACCGCCGGCGGCGAACGGCACGATCAGATGTATCGGCCTTTCAGGATAGGCGGCCAAAGTCCTCCGCACCAACAACGGGAGAACGGGTGCCGCTCCGAGCGCGGCGAGGAATATGCGGCGTGGAATGGTCATCACGGTTCTCCCTGTTATTGCTCGTTATTGCTTGCTTCATCTCTAAATCGGCCCACCGGTCAAAGTTCGTTATATTCCTGCCGATTTTGCTGGCGTTCAATCTGCGCTAGGAATTGGCAATGATTCCGGTCACCGCCAACATTACCCTTGACGAGGGCGAGATCGCCGAATCCTTCGTTCGGGCCTCGGGACCTGGCGGGCAGAATGTCAACAAAGTTGCCAGTGCGGTGCAGCTTCGCTTCGACGCGCGCCGCTCACCGTCGCTGCCGCCTGAGGTCCGCACCCGGCTGGAGCGCTTAGCGGGCTCGCGACTGACCCGCGAC
>CATPBC010000345.1 GCA_955652195.1 uncultured Xanthobacteraceae bacterium
ATCGCCGAGCCTTCCTCGATATAGACGCGGCGCACCTGTCGGCCTTGCGGTCCGGTCTGATGCGTGACCAGAACCGAACCGAGCAGCCGCTCGGCCTCACGCCTGGCGTCGGCAACCGATTTGACGACTTTGACGCCGCCGGCTTTGCCGCGGCCGCCGGCATGGATTTGCGCCTTGACCACCCAGACCGGGCCGCCCAGTTCGTTGGCGGCTTTTTCCGCATCCGTCGCGGTGAACGCCGCGATCCCATGCGGCACCGGCACGCCGAATTCACGCAATATCGCTTTGGCCTGATATTCGTGGATGTTCATTTTGTTCCCGCGGTCCAGACGCGATGCAGCGACTAACCATGCACTGCCGATTGGACCCTCAATCTTCGAACGTCCCAGGTCTGCAGCGCACCACCTTATGCTGCGCTGCGCCCGGGAAAGGCGAATTTATTTTCCCAGATCGGGCGCGATTTTCCTACAGGCATCGACAAGAGTCTGCACCGCCTGCGCCGATTTCTCGAACATCGTGCGCTCGGCGCTGTTGAGTTCAATTTCGACGATGCGCTCGACCCCCTTGCTGCCGATCACGACCGGCACGCCGACATAAATATCCTTCAGATCGTATTCGCCGTTGAGCCAGGCGGCAGCCGGCAACACTCGTTTCTTGTCGCGCAGATAACTCTCCGCCATGGCAATCGCGGAAGAGGCCGGCGCGTAAAAGGCCGACCCGGTACGCAGCAGGCTGACGATCTCGCCGCCGCCGTTGCGCGTCCGTTCGACAATCTCATCGATCCGCGCCTGCGTGGTCCAACCCAACTTCACCAGATCGGGCAGCGGTATGCCGGCGACCGCGGAATAGCGCACCAGCGGCACCATGCTGTCACCGTGGCCGCCCAGCACAAAAGCCGTAACGTCCTCGACCGAGACGTTGAATTCATCGGCCAGGAAATAACGAAAACGCGCCGAATCGAGCACGCCGGCCATGCCGACGACCATGGTCTTCGGCAGGCTGCAGCACTTCTGCAGCGCCCAGACCATCGCGTCCAGCGGGTTGGTGATGCAGATGACGAAGGCATTGGGTGCATACTTTTTGATCCCGGCGCCGACCTGCTCCATCACTTTCAGATTGATCCCGAGCAGATCGTCGCGGCTCATGCCAGGCTTGCGTGGCACGCCGGCGGTGACGATGCACACCGCCGCGCCCTCGATCGCTTCATAAGAATTGGCGCCGAAAAAGCGGGCGTCGAAGCCTTCGACCGGCGAAGACTGGACGAGATCGAGCGCCTTGCCCTGCGGCACGCCTTCGGCCACGTCGAACAAGACCACGTCGCCGAGCTCCTTGAGCCCGATGAGGTGAGCCAGCGTGCCGCCAATTTGGCCCGAACCTATCAATGCGATCTTATTTCGCGGCATCAGACAAATGTCCTTAATTGGTGAGAAAGGCCGAGCTGCCGGCGTCATTAGCCGTTTCGGATGATGCGTTCAAGTCGGCGCAATTCCAAGCGCGGGCAGGAACGCAAGCGCCGCGGCCACTGTTAATGAGCCGGTGGACGCGCATGTGTCGCCCGTGCGAAGGAAGCTGCCCAGGCGAGTCCTAAAGAAGATGACGATCAAGAGCAAAACCGGATCGAACAAATCGTCGGCGAGGCGGCGCCTGCTGTCCATGTTTGGACCGGGGCTGGTGACTGGGGCCGCCGACGATGATCCGAGCGGCATCGCGACCTATTCGCAAGGCGGCGCGCAGTTCGGCTACGCGATGAGCTGGACGATGTTCTTAACGACGCCGTTCATGATCGCAATCCAAATGGTTACTGCCCGGATTGGCGCGGTGACCGGGAAGGGGCTCGCGGCCAATCTGGGCAAGGCGCTGCCCGCCGCCGCGCTTTATCTCTTGGTCGGGCTGCTGCTCATTGCCAACACGATCAACATCGCTGCCGATATCGCCGCGATGGGCGATGCCTTGCGGCTCGTCGCCGGCGGACCCGCGCTGGTTTATGTCGCGTTGTTCGGGATCGGCTGTCTCGCCGCGCAGATCCTGGTGCCGTTTCACCGCTATTCGCAATATCTGAAAATTCTGACGCTCGCGCTTTTCGCTTATGTGGCGGCCGCGTTCAGCGTCCATGTCGCGTGGGACCAGGTCGTGGTCGCAACCTTCATCCCGCGTCTATCCTGGGACCGCGACCTCACGCTTATGCTGGTGGCGATCTTCGGCACGACGATCAGCCCATATATGTTCTTCTGGCAAGCCTCGCACGAAGGTGAAGACCGCAGCCTGCGCTCCAATGCGGATGCAAGCGCCGCATCGCTGACGCGGAAACGTCTCGCCCTGCGCGATGCCTCGCGCATCCGGTTCGATACCGTGACCGGCATGATCTATTCCAATCTCATCGGCTTTTTCATTATCGTCACGACCGGCGCGACATTGCACGCCCATGGCATCACGCAAATCGACACAGCAGAACAGGCTGCCGAAGCGTTGCGTCCGCTTGCCGGACCACTCGCGTTTTTCCTGTTCTCCATCGGAATCATAGGCACGGGGCTCCTTGCGGTGCCGGTGCTGGCGGGCTCGGCGGCCTATGCCGTTGCGGAGAGCTTCGGTTGGCGCGGCAGCCTCGAATTACCGGCGCGCAGCGCGCCCGGTTTTTATTTGATCGTCGCTGCGGCGACAATCACCGGCCTGGTCGCAGCTTTGACTCCGCTCAATCCCATCCGGATGCTGTTCTGGAGCGCCGTGGTCAACGGTGTCGTCGCCGTGCCGCTGATGGCCGGAATGATGATCGTTGTTGCCAACCGCAAAATCATGGGCGCGTTTGCCGCCTCGCGCCTGCTCATGATCGGCGGTTGGGCGGCGACCGCCCTCATGAGCGTGGTGGTCGCGGCAATGCTGCTTACAAGTTTTTCCGGATAGACCGATCGCGTCAGGTCTCGACAATCCCGCTCGACGAGCCCGATAGTCGCTCGTGGCCGGCGCCATGCGGTCGCGCCAAATAAGCTTGCGATCGCATTTCGATTAGACGCGACGCAGTGCGCTTGAATTCGCGCGCCTCAAAGCCTTCTTCGGCATGGTAGAGCGCGTCGGGCGCCGCGGCGGCAGATGCGATCAGCTTCACGTTCATATCGTAAAACGTGTCGATCAAGATGATAAAGCGTTTCGCAGCATTGCGGTCGTCATAGGTCATCGCTGGTACGTGGTCGAGAATGACAGTGTGAAATTCGCGCGCGATCCTCAGATAGTCTGCGGCAGCGAGCGGCTGCTCGCATAGATCGTGGAATGAAAACCGCGCTACGCCCATAAAGGCGCGCGGCACACGGACCGAGCGCCCTTTTAAGGCCAATTCCAACGCGCCGCCGCGCTCGCCGCCGCCGGTAAGCCGCCGCCAGGCTCGATCGAGCGACGCATCGGCCGCCGCATCGTCGGGCACATACCAGACCGGTTGCCCGGCAAGCTTTTCCAAGCGAAAATCGGTACGGGCGCTGAGCTGGACGACGTCCATCCGCGCATTCAGCATGTCGATGAACGGCACGAACAAGGCGCGGTTGAGCCCATCTTTGTAGAGCTCGTCGGGCGGTACATTTGCCGTCGCTACCATGACGATGCCGCGTTCAAAGAGCTGCGAAAAAAGCCGGCCAAGGATCATGGCGTCGGCGATGTCAGTGACGTGAAACTCGTCGAAGCACAACAGCCAAGCCTCCGCCTCCAGTTCCTCGGCGACGAGCTTGATCGGATCCTCCTCGGCATATTCGCCGAGCTTCATCTTCTGCCGGATCGCGTAAATGCGTTCGTGCACATCGAGCATGAATTCGTGGAAATGCGTGCGGCGCTTTCGCGCCACTGGACTGTTTTCGAAAAACAGATCCATCAGCATCGTCTTGCCGCGCCCGACGTCGCCGTAGATGTAGATACCTTTGATCGGCGGCAGCGCCCGCTCGCGGCTCGCGAACAGCCAACCTAGCGCCGAAGATTTTCGCGCCAGGCGATATTCGGCGATGCGCGCTTCGAGCTGCGTCATTTTCTCAACAATGGCGAGCTGAGCATCGTCGCACTCGATGCGGCCGTCGGCGACATTGGCGGCGTAACGCGTTGCGACGGAGCTCGCCATCACGGTTGAGCCTACAGTTCACGGATTGCGTTGCGAGGGGATTAACGATTGTTAATGGAAGCTTACGAACTTGCTCGATCGAATTTAGTCCGCATCGGCGCCATTGCCGACGTGATGCCGAGCGCAGGTCTTCGCCTCGTCAACAAACGGTCGCAAATGCGTCGGCAGCCATGCGTATACGGAATATAGGCATGCTGCTCAATCCTTCGCCTTGCCAAATTGCCGACGCGGCACAACATGATGCTGTGATTCGCGAGCGCACGACTTATTCGCTGCGCTCGCGCGCTTTCAGGGAGGAAGCGAATAAAGGAGGGTCTTGTCGGCGACAACGTCAGGAGACCCAATGAAGGAAGTCCTTCCCGAAGGCGGCGTGGTCCGCAAATTGTGGATCGGAGAATCGGCCAAATACCGCGAGCATTTGTTGCGTCTTGACCCGCAAAGCCGGCGCAACCGGTTTTCAGGTGGCGTCTCCGATCAGTTCATTACCAAATACGTCGATCTCACGGCCGGCTTAGATACGGTCGTGCATGGCTTCTTTGTCGGCGATACAATGCGCGGCGCGGCGGAGCTGCGTCCGCTCGGCGCGGGTTTTCCGCGCGAGGCCGAGGCCGCGATTAGCGTCGAAAAGCCGTGGCAGAGTCACGGAGTGGGTTCGGCATTGCTTCGCCGCACCTTGCTTGCCGCACGCAACCGCGGCTTTCGGCATCTGCATATGGCGTGCCTGGCCGACAACCGGCGCATGCAGCAACTCGCGCGCAAATTCGACGCCGAGCTTTCCTTCGATTTCGAAAGCGTGGTCGGCGAGGTCGAATCGTCACGCCCGACGCCACTGTCATTAATGCGTGAAATGATGTCCGACAGCCACGGCTTCGCCACCGCCATGCTCGATCTGCAATCGCGCATGCTGCGAGCTTAGAGCACGATCCGGAAAAGTGGGAACCGGTTTCCCGCCTGCGCGAAGCCCAGGCACCGGTCTGTCGTTTCGTTCGATGCTTCGGCGGGCGAAGGCCGATCCGAAAAGATCATGCTCCACCAAAATCCAGAACGGTAATCGTTTCCATCTGGATCGATTGCGCTCTAGGCGGCGCCAGCAGACAAGCAAATCGTTCCCGGTCTCAGCCGACGCGTTGCGTGCGCCGCAGCTCCTGGCCGGCAAGCGGGTAAGCTTCCTCGACGATATAAGGCCCGCCGCCGATTGAGGCGCGCGACGAGAACAGAACGAAACGCGAGACTTCGAACGAGGAGGAACGGTAATGGCCGCGCGCCGCCAGGTATTCGGCTACTTGCCGGCTCGATGAATCGCGCAAGCGCGCCAGTGTCACGTGCGGCGTATATTTGCGTCCCTCGGGCTCGAGCCCAAGGCGTTGCAGGAGCCGATCGTGCTCAGCTTGCAGCTCCATCAATGGCGCGACCGGGGCCACGGCTGCGACCAGGGCCCGTGGTTTGCGGCCGCCGAACGAGGTCAGCCCGTCAAGGCGCAGATCGAAGGCGTGACGATGAACACGTCCGAGTACGCCAGCGATCTCGTGCGCCAATGCGTCATCGATGTCGCCGATAAAGCGCAGCGTGAGATGATAATTCTCCGGGTCGATCCAGCGCGCTCCAGGCAGACCGCCGCGCATCATGGCAAGCGACTGGCCGATCGAGGGCGGGACTTCAACTCCGGTGAACAAGCGGGGCATGACAACCTCCGCACAGGCGGGTAACGAGGGCTCGGACCGCTTGCGGCATTTGCGCCGACTTTGCCGCCCGGCGATTCGCAACACACTGAGAATGGGCGGATCGCTGCGTGTGCGCAACCCGTCAGGACTGTTTTTGCACCCGAACGCGGGCAATGAGTTCCTCGGCTTTCGGCAAAATCCCGCGAACGATGACGCCGACGCCCGCCGCATTCGGATGCAGCCCATCTGACAGAGTGAGCGTCCGATCGGCGGCAACGCCATCGAGAAAGAACGGATAGAGCGGCACGCCATATTTTGCCGCGAGTTCGGGATAGATGCGCTCGAAGGCGCGACCATAGTCGGCACCCAAGTTCGGCGCGGCCCTCATGCCGCACAACAAGACAGAGATGTGACGCTGTGCCAATCGAGCCAAAATGGCATCGAGTGCGTCGCGCGTGACTTGCGGATCGATGCCGCGCAGCATGTCATTGGCGCCGAGTTCGACAATCACAGCATCGGTGCCCGGCGGCAGCGACCAATCCAGTCGCGCAAGCCCGCCGGAAGCGGTGTCGCCTGAAACGCCGGCATTGGCGATCACAACGCTGACGCCGTCCGCCGCCAGCGCCGCCTCCAAGCGCGGCACAAAGCCGTCCTTGGCGGGAAGTCCATAGCCGACGGTCAGGGAATCACCCAGCGCAACGACATGGATCGGCGTCTCGCCATGCGCCAATTGCGCCGTTGTCGCGGCGAAGAACAACAGACTACAAAGCACCGTGATTTGGTAGAAAGCCTGCCGCCACCCATATGAGCGCACGCATGCCGACTGACGTGCCAACTGATCAGAACCGGTCGCAAGGATGAACGACGTTTCCGCGCATCTGTTAGCCGGCGAAGCCGTGACGCTCGGCGGCGTCAACCTTGCGCTTGGCCGCGGCGCAGCGCGCGTCCATATTCTAAAAGACATCGATCTTCATATAGGTCGTGGCGAGGCCGTTGCCTTACTCGGCCCGTCGGGCTCGGGCAAGTCCACGCTGCTCATGGTGATGACCGGACTGGAGCGGCCGGATTCCGGCTCAGTCGTGGTTGCCGGGCAGGATTTGCTCGGCCTGGACGAGGACCGGCTTGCCCGCTTTCGCGGCAAGAACATCGGCATCGTCTTTCAGGCCTTCCATCTGATCCCGACCATGACAGCACTGGAGAATGTCGCAGTGCCGCTCGAACTTGCCGGCATTCGCGATGCCGACGCCATCGCCGAACGCGAACTCGCCGCGGTCGGACTGGCGCAACGCGCCCGGCATTATCCCGCCGAACTGTCCGGCGGCGAGCAACAGCGCGTCGCGCTCGCCCGCGCCTTGGCGCCCGATCCCGCCATCATCGTCGCCGACGAACCGACCGGTAATCTCGACGAGGCAACCGGACGCGACATCATCGAACTTCTGTTCCGCGGCCAGGCCGAGCGCGGCACCACGCTTGTTCTGGTTACCCACGATTCCGCGCTCGCCGCGCGCTGCAGTCGCGTGCTGCATATGCGTTCGGGGCACATCGAGGGCCCCGCAAGCGTGGCGAGTAAAGTCGAATGACTGTGGCCCTCAACGCGCGATCGGCGCTGGCCCTATCCGGCGCAGGCGGGCGCCCAACCGGATTTGCGGTGCGATTCGCCTGGCGCGATCTGCGCGGTGGTTTCCGCGGCTTTGGCGTTTTCATCGCCTGCATCGCGCTCGGCGTCTTGGCGATTGCCGGCGTCGGCTCGGTGGCGGCGAGCCTTAATGAGGGCATCGCCAAGGCGGGCCGCGTAATCCTAGGCGGCGATCTCGCCTTTTCGTTCATTCAACGTGAAGCGGACGACACCGAGCGCGCGTTCCTCACTGCGCATGGTACGGTTTCCGCTGCCGCAACCTTGCGGGCAATGGCGCGGCCGCTGACGAGCCGCCCGGCAGCCGCGACCGGCCTTCCGGCCACTTTGGTCGAAGTCAAAGCCGTCGACGATCATTATCCGCTGTTCGGCGCGGTGACGACCGATCCCGCACTGCCGCGCACAGCATTGCTTGCGCAAAGCGACGGCGCGTTCGGCGCCGCAGCGGATCCGCTGCTATTGGCGCGGCTCGGCTTGGAGATCGGCGACCGCATAACAGTGGGCAATGCGCAATTCGAGCTCCGCGCCGCGCTCACCGGCGAACCGGACAAACTCGCGGGCGGTATTAGCCTTGGTCCGCGCCTCCTGATCAGTGAGACGGCGCTGCGCGCAACCGGCCTCCTGCAACCCGGCAGTCTGGTACGCTGGCAATATCGGCTGCGATTACCAGAGTCCCGATCGAGCGACGGCGCAGTGGCGGCGCTCGACCAACAGGCGCAAGCTGAATTTCCCGATGCCGGGTGGGATGTCCGCAGCCGCGGCAAAGCCTCGCCGCAGCTCGAACGCAATGTCGAGCGCTTCTCGCAATTCTTGACGCTGGTCGGGCTGGCGACGCTGCTGGTCGGCGGCGTCGGCGTCGCCAATGCGGTCGCCAGTCATTTGGCGCGCAACCGCGAGAGCATCGCGACCTTGAAAGCGCTCGGCGCAACCGGCAGCCGCATCTTCGCCGCCTATTGCACCGAGATACTCGCAGTCGCGTTGTTCGCCGCAGTCATAGGGGCCGCCGCGGGGGCGGCGCTGCCTTTCCTGATTGCTCAGTTGTTCGGCGCCGTCATTCCGCTGCCCGTCGCCCCGGCGCTACATCCGGACGTGCTGGCGCTGGCGGTGCTTTACGGTTTGCTCACCGCGCTGGCTTTTTCACTGTGGCCGCTTGGCCGCGCCCACGATGTCTCGGTATCAATGTTGTTCCGCGATCAAGTGGCCGGCGAGCGGACGTGGCCGCGTGCGCGCTACATCGCCGCCAGCGCTTTGATCGTTGCGATGCTTGCGGCGCTTGCCGTCTTCACCACCTACGATCGGCGCATCGCGGCATTCTTCCTCGCCGCTGCCGCAGCGGTGTTCTTGCTGCTGCGGTTGACCGCGGCGCTCGTCATGTGGATTGCGCGGCATGCGCCGCGGCAGAAATCGACCGTGCTGCGGCTCGCGATCGCCAATATGCATCGCGCCGGCGCCTTGACGCCGAGCGTGATGCTGTCGCTCGGCCTTGGGCTCGCGATCCTGGTGACCGTGGTCGAGATCGACGGCAATCTGCATCGCGAATTTGCCGCCGCGCTGCCGGACAAGGCGCCGTCGTTCTTTTTCCTCGACATTCCGGCGGCGCCGGCGGATCGCTTCGATGCTTTCATCGGCCAACAGGCGCCGGGCGCGAAACTCGAACGGGTGCCGATGCTGCGCGGGCGTATCGTCGCGGCAAAAGGCGTCAATGCCGACGAGCTCAAGCCTCCCGACCGTTCGCGCTGGGTGCTGCGCGGCGATCGCGGCATCACCTATGCGCGCGCGGTGCCGCCCGGCTCGCGTGTCGTCGACGGTCAATGGTGGAGCGCTTCCTATTCGGGCGAACCCCTCGTCTCGCTCGAAGAAAGGACCGCGCGCGACCTCGATCTGAGGATCGGCGACACGATCACCGTCAATGTGCTTGGCCGCAACGTCACGGCGCGGATCGCCAATCTGCGCGCGGTCGATTGGGAGAACCTCGGCATCAATTTCGTGCTGGTGTTCTCGCCCGGCATTTTCGACGGTGCACCGCACAGCGATATTGCCACGCTGACCTTTGCCGACGGCGGCACGACCGCCGAGGAGGCGACGCTCATCAAGGCGCTCGCGGTTTCCTTTCCGAGCGTCACCGCGGTGCGGGTGAAGGACGCGCTCGACGCGGTAGATGCACTGGTCGGCAAACTCGTATTGGCGTTGCGGGGTGCGAGCGCGATCACGCTCGTCGCCGCAGCCTTGGTGCTCGGCGGCGCGCTCGCCGCCAGCCAGCGCTTCCGCATCTATGACGCCGTGATCCTGAAAACCTTCGGCGCGACGCGGGTGCGGCTGACCGCGGCCTATGCGCTCGAATATCTCCTGATCGGGCTGGCCACGGCCATTTTCGCGGTCGGCGCCGGCACGCTCGCCGCCTATTTTGTCGTGACTGGCATCATGGAATTTCCCTTCGAATGGGTGGCGGCCGCCGCCATCGAAACGGCGGCCGCGGCGCTAGCGGTGACCGTGGCGATCGGGCTCGCTGGCACGTTCGGTGCGCTCGGCCGCAAGCCGGCCGAGGTGCTGCGCAATCTCTAAGCCTTCCCCGGACCTAGCCACCAATGCGTGCTGCACCGCATTCGGGAAAAGGCACGTTAGAACCGTGAAAACAGCATGAAAAACTTGTAACCAGCCGCAAAATATGGCCGCCCGCCCATCTGGCGCGAACCGCCCTTTGGCATTAGATTCCTGCCACACCAATTCCGGCTTGCGCCGGGGGCACACCCCGGCCTGAGCGCCGGGACACAAAGGGGTCATTCCATGTCCGACTTTGATCGGAATTACGCGACCGCCCGAGCCGGCTATCGTGCCGACCAGGTCGCCATCGATGCAGGCCTGCGCGCCTACATGATCCGCGTCTACAATTACATGGCCGCGGGCGTGGCGCTGACGGGCGTCGTGTCTTGGCTGACTTATCAAATTGCCGGCGGCGACGCCATTCAAGTGGCCGGTGGCCAGATCATAGGACTGACCCCCTTCGGGGCGGCCATTTTCGGTGGCCCGCTGATGATCGCGCTGTTTCTGGGCACGCTCGGTCTAGTGTTCTTCATAAGCTACCGCATCAACCGACTGCAGGCGAGTACCGCGCTTGCCCTGTTCATGCTCTATGCCGGTCTGCTCGGAGTGATGCTGTCGTCGGTGTTTCTTGCCTACACAGGCGCCTCGATCACCCGCGTGTTCTTCATCTCGGCGGCGTCGTTCGGCGCGTTGAGCCTTTACGGCTACACCACGCGGCGCGATCTTTCACCAGTCGGCTCATTCCTAATCATGGGCCTATTCGGCCTTGTCATCGCGATGCTCGTACAACTGTGGCTGCAGAGCCCCGGCCTGAACTTCGCCATCTCCGTGATCGGGGTGCTGATTTTTGCTGGCCTCACCGCTTGGGACACGCAGCGGATCAAGGAGATGTACAGTCCGATGGACGACGGCACGGTCGGCGGCCGCAAGGCAGTCATGGGAGCACTGTCGCTCTATCTCGACTTCATCAACTTGTTCCTGATGCTGTTGCGATTGATGGGCGACCGCCGCTAACGCAAACGCGTCACGACGAATCAAACGCCCCGGTGCACATCCGGGGCGTTTTCTTTTATAGCGTATTTCGCGGCGATTTCTTTTCTGGCAGTTTCGTTTTCCGATGCAGAAGATCATCATTCGCCCGGCCACGCCTGACGATATCGCCGCCGTTACCCGCATTTACGCCGACGCCGTTCTTAACGGCACCGCATCGTTCGAGATCGAACCGCCGGACGAAGCGGAAATGACACGCCGCCAAGCGGCGCTGCTCAACAACGGATATCCCTATTTGACGGCCGAGATCGAAGGCGTGGTCGCCGGCTACGCCTATGCCGGGCCATACCGCAGCCGGCCAGCCTACAAATGGAGCGTCGAAGATTCGATCTACGTGGCGCCGCAGATGCACCGCAAAGGGATCGGCGGATTATTGCTGGCCAGGCTCGTCGCCGAAAGCACGCAGCGCGGCTTTCGACAGATGATCGCGGTGATCGGCGATTCCGCGCAAATCGGTTCGATCGCGGTGCATGAACGCGCCGGCTTCAACCATATCGGGACCCTGCGCTCGGTCGGGTTCAAGCACGGCAAATGGCTCGACACCGTGCTGATGCAGCGGGCGCTGGGCAAGGGCAATACGACATTGCCGTGAAGACCCGTCGTGTCCCGGCGCAACGCAGCACCGGGAACTTTACGCATGCTGAGTTTGAAACGATCCCGGATCTGCGGTGCACCCATAGCGCGTCGAAGACGCGCGTGAACGCGCTACTGCCGCGCTGCACCGCGTCCGGGAAAAGAAGAGTTATCCCACCACGATGCGCAGTGAGCGGTCGAGCGCGCCGAGCACACGGTCGAGCTCCTGGCCGCGTCGCAGGATATGCCCGGTCGCCGAGATGACGCTGTAGGCGCCCTGCCGCCGGCCAAGCCTGGGATTCTTCTCGATGCGATAGATCGGCACTTCGGAGGCGCGGCGGAACACCGAGAAAACCGCGCGATCTTTGAGAAAATCGATGGCGTAATCGCGCCACTCGCCGGCGGCGACTTTGCGGCCATAGAGCCGCAGGAGCCGATCTAGCTCGCGCCGGCTGAAGGTGACTTCACTGGCGGGGACGTGCATACGATGCTCGTCCCCGCGCCACGCGCTTGGATCGGTATCGCCGAAATCCATACGGCGCCTCCTGTGCGTCGAGCCCGCCTGGTGGGCCCATGTCATTGTAGGGTCATGATCGCGCCGGAACGCGGTTGCGGCAAGCCCCACTTGTGCGACAACTTTTCAACGCGAATTGCCATTCCAATCGCGTGACCTGGTCGATTGCCGGTGAAGATCAGGTGTCAGAAGGTCTTGGGCCAAAACTTCAGCAACGAACCGCTGCCTGGCTGCGCGCAGATGGGTGCGTCAATTTGAACGGCGGGATCACGGCTTCGTTAGGACTGATCATAATCCAGCCAAACTTCGGCCAAGCACGCGCCAAGCTACCTTGCGAAACACTCAATCGTTGCCTCAGGGCCCGGTTCGGATCGTGTTCCGGATTCCTCAGCCCCCCAGCCCCCCGGGGCGCGGGCGGACCGGGCCACAGTTTTTGCGTGCCTTTGCGTTTGTTCCCCCTTCCTTTAAGGCCGGCAGTTCGCCGGCCTTTTGTTTTTCGGAAGGTCGGATGTCGGAGGACATGGGGGCTTAAATGAAGCCGGTCGGAGATCCGACATTGCAGTCGGAATCCGAACGTTGTCGCAGGTTCGATTTCGGAATGGCAGCTAGATGTCAGGCCGCTGAGATCCGACCTCAGTTCAACGGCGTATAGGCGGCGCCGAGAATAATGCCGGGCTTGTCGCGACTGCCTTCCTGCACCATGACCGTGGCGGCGTCGATACCCTCCGCCTTGATCTGCGCGAGCGGCACGCTCCAGGTGGACTGTTCGCCGGTCAAACTGCCAAGCTTGAGCCACTTACGCACCACATTGTGGTAGGTGATCGTGCGCCCGCGGTTCTCGCCGCGACCGATGACGACGGGGACGGCTTTGGCGAGCGAGCAGAGCCAGACTTCGGCTGGAGCCGCTGTCTTGTCCGCGGAAGACAATTTAACGTTGAGTGCGCCGTCGCCGACCGACAGCAAGACCGGCAGCGACATCGCTCCGGATTTATGGTCGGTCTGCACGATCGCGCGCTCGATCGCGCCTTGATCGCTGCCGAGCGCGTCGGTCGCGCCATTGACCACAATTTGCGGCGTGTAAATCTGACCATCGCCGCGCACGCGCGCATAAGCGCGTTGGCGTGCCGAATGCGCGGGATTGGCGAGCGTATCCCGCCAACCGAGATAATCCCAGTAATCGATGGGAACGCTCAATGCGATGAGCGATGGGTCGTTGACCAACTGCCCAACCAGCCGGTCGGCCGGGGGACAGGAGGAACAGCCTTGGCTGGTGAACAGTTCGAGAACCGCGCGCGGCTCGGCGGCGCGCGCGCCTGCAAAACTTGCTATCACAAAGCCCGCGATGAGGAGTGCCGGCGCAACGCGGCGACCTACCATTACAACCTCCGCCTCACGGCTTTCGTTACGGTTTGATGACCGGCGTTTGTAGCGCCCGCTCGCCTCACCCGCCACTCACTTCACGGTGAGGCAGAACGAGCGGCATGCGAAAATGCCGGGCGCCGAGCGGCGGTGGATAAAGTTTCACTGCCGCTAAGCGGCCAGCCGGCGCAGCACATACTGCAAAATGCCGCCGTTGCGGAAATAGTCGAGCTCTTCCGCGGTATCGATCCGGCAGACAAGCGGCACGCGTTTAAGCCCGCCGTCGGCGGCAACGATTTCCGCCTGCAGGCGCTGATGCGGCTTGAGATCGCCATGCAGGCCGCGAATGGTGACCTGCTCGTCGCCTTTCAATCCGAGCGTCTGCCACGACGTGCCCTCCTCGAATACCAGAGGAACCACGCCCATGCCGACCAGATTCGAGCGATGAATGCGCTCGAATGACTGCGCGATCACCGCGCGAATGCCGAGCAGGACCGTGCCCTTGGCCGCCCAATCGCGCGACGAGCCGGTGCCGTATTCCTTGCCGGCGAAGACCACGAGCGGCACGTGCTCGGATTTGTAGCGCATCGCTGCATCGTACATGGTCATGCGCTGACGCGACGGATAATGGATCGTGTAGCCGCCCTCGACCCCGGGCACCATTTGGTTCTTGATGCGGATATTGGCGAACGTGCCGCGCATCATGACTTCGTGATTGCCGCGGCGTGTACCGTACTGATTGAAGTCGCGCGGACGCACTTGATGGTCACGGAGATATTCGCCGGCTGGGCTTTCTTCCTTGATCGATCCGGCCGGTGAAATGTGGTCGGTCGTGATCGAATCGAGAAACAAGCCAAGAACGCGCGCGTCGACAATGTCCTCGATCGCTTGGCCACGTTTCTGCATGCCTTCGAAATACGGCGGGTTCTGCACGTAGGTCGAGCGGTCGTCCCATTTGTAGGTCAGGCCGCCCTTGACAGCGATCTTGCGCCAATTCGCGTCGCCCTTGAACACGTCGGCATATTTGCGCGTGAACATCTGTTTGTTGATGCTTTTGCCTATCACTGTCGCGATCTCGCGGCTCGATGGCCAGAGATCGCGCAGATAGACCTTGCGGCCGTTCTTGTCGGTGCCGAGCGGCGCCCTGGCAACATCGACCAGCATCGAGCCGGCAAGCGCATAGGCGACGACCAGAGGCGGCGAGGCCAGATAATTGGCCCGTACATCGGCATTCACGCGACCTTCGAAATTGCGATTGCCGGAGAGCACCGCCGCCGCGACGAGGTCGTTCTTGTTGATCGCCTCGGAAATCTCCTCGGGCAGCGGACCTGAATTACCGATGCAGGTGGTGCAACCGAAACCGACCAGATTGAAACCCAGCGCGTCGAGCGATTTCTGCAGGCCCGACTTCTCGTAATACTCCGCCACCACTTGAGAGCCGGGCGCCAGCGAGGTTTTGACCCAAGGCTTTACGGTAAGGCCCTTGTCTACCGCCTTCTTGGCCAGTAAGCCGGCCGCGATCATCACGCTCGGATTGGAGGTGTTGGTGCAGGAGGTGATCGCCGCGATCACAACGTCGCCATGGCCGAGCGTGTGGCTGCGGCCTTCGACCGGAACGCGCTTGTCGATTTCGCCGGCCTTGTTGAATTCCCTGTCCATCGCTTGCGCGAAACCGCTTTTGACTTCTTTGAGCGCAATGCGGTCCTGCGGCCGCTTCGGCCCGGCAAGCGACGGCTCGACCGAGGAGAGTTCGAGCTTGAGCACGTCGGTGAAGACCGGGTCGGCGGTATTCTTGGTGCGATACATGCCCTGCGCCTTGGCATAGGCGGTAACGAGCGCAATCCGCTCGGCAGAACGGCCGGTGTCGCGCAAATAACGGAGCGTGTCGTCATCGATGGGAAAGAAGCCGCAGGTCGCGCCGTATTCCGGCGACATATTGCCGAGCGTGGCCCGGTCGGCGATCGTCAGATTGGCGAGACCGGGGCCGAAATATTCGACGAATTTGCCGACCACGCCCCGCCGGCGCAGCATCTGCGTCACGGTCAGAACCAGATCGGTCGCGGTGACGCCTTCCTTGAGCTTGCCGTTAAGCCGCACCCCGATCACTTCCGGCAGCAGCATCGAATAGGGTTGGCCGAGCATCGCCGCTTCGGCCTCGATGCCGCCGACACCCCAGCCCAGCACGGAGAGACCATTGACCATCGTGGTATGCGAATCTGTGCCGAGCACCGTGTCCGGGAAAGCAAGCTCGCTGGCGGTGGATTTGTCGGAGAATTTGACTGCGGCTTTGTTGCTGCAAACCGTCTGCGCAAGATATTCGAGATTGACCTGGTGACAGATCCCGGTGCCTGGCGGCACGACGCGAAAATTCTCGAATGACAGCTGCGCCCATTTGAGGAAACGGTAGCGTTCGAGGTTTTGTTTGTATTCCTCTTCGACGTTGCGCTTGAATGCGTCGCGCTGAGCAAAGAAATTCACTGCTACCGAATGATCGATGACGAGATCGACCGGCACCAGCGGATTGATCTTGGTTGGATCGCCGCCAAGATGCTCCATGGCGTCGCGCATGGCGGCGAGATCGACCACGGCGGGGACGCCGGTGAAGTCCTGCATCAAGACCCGCGCCGGGCGGAATGCGATCTCGCGATCCGATGTCCTATTCTTAAGCCACTGCGCGACCGCCTGAATGTCCTGCTTGGTCACCGTGCGGCCATCCTCGTTACGCAGCAGGTTTTCCAGAAGCACCTTGAGCGAGAACGGCAGCCGGGAAATTCCTTTCAGGCCGTTTTTCTCGGCTATCGGGAGGCTGAAATAGGCATAGGTCTTGGAGCCGACCTTCAGCGGCCGGAGGCATTTGAAGCTATCGACGAAATCCATGATCTCTTTCCATTCTGCCGGCTTCGGCCGACGCAATGCAGAGGTAATTTAAGACCGAGACAGCCTAGAAACCCTCATTTCCGTCTGCGCGTCGTGCAGGGGCAGAGGGCGCCGGGCGCGGCAGCGCTATTATCGCGCCGCAGCCCGGCTTCGCGGCTTATAGGGACTTTTGCCACCTTGTGCCAGTTCAGCAACGAATGGTCGGATATGATGCGGCGCATGGCCGAATACCGACAAAAGCTGCGCGAGCGATCAACGCCGTTCGGCGGCTACTTTTGCTACTGTCTTTGCTACTTGGGATTGTGGCGATGCGCTTAAGCGCGGTCGACTTGGCCTGCCGTCGCGGCGACCGTGACGTATTTTCCGGCGTGAGCTTTAACGTCGGAGCCGGGGAGCTTTTGGCCATCACCGGCCGCAACGGCGCAGGGAAATCCTCACTATTGCGGATCGTCGCCGGATTGATCCGGCCGGTCGGCGGCCGGCTTTGGCTCGAAGGAGGCGAACCGGAGCTCAGCATCGCCGAACAAGTGCATTATCTCGGGCATCAGGACCCGGTGAAGCCGTCGCTCTCTGTGCTGGAGAACCTGCAATTTTGGGCCGCCTTTTTTGCTGGCGCCATCAAGGTGGACGACGCGCTCGAATTGGTTGGCCTTGGCGCGATCGCGACCTTGCCGGCCGGCTATCTGTCGGCCGGCCAGCGCCGGCGTCTGTCGATCGCGCGGCTCATCGCGGTCAAACGGCCGATCTGGCTCCTCGACGAGCCTACCAGCACGCTCGATGCCGCCGCCCAACACCGCGTGGCCGAATTCATGCGAACCCATCTTAGCGAGGGCGGCCTTGTTCTTACGGCGACGCACAGCGCGCTTGGGCTCAGCAGCATCCAAGAATTGTCGCTCGACCGCTCCGTTCGCTCCCACGCCCACTCTGATGTTGCCGGGATGGAGCAACCGGCTGCCGTCGCGCCATGAGTTTGCTATGAGCCCGCGATGAGTTTGCTATGAGCCCGCTCGCTGCTCTGCTCCTGCGCGATATGCGCATCGCCGTTCGGGTCGGCGGCGGCGCGCTCATCGGCGTGCTGTTCTTTCTGGCCGTGGTCTCGGTAACGCCGTTCGCCGTTGGGCCGGATCTTGCGCTGCTCAAACGCATCGGACCGGCGATCCTCTGGCTCGCGGCGCTATTGGCGAGCCTGCTCGCGCTCGATCGCTTGTTTGCCAGCGACCACGAGGACGGCTCGCTCGATCTCATCCTCACCGGTCGCGCACCCTTGGAGCTCGTGGTGGCGGCGAAAGGCATCGCGCATTGGCTGACGACTGCGCTGCCTTTGGTCGTTGCGGCGCCGCTGATCGCCTTGTTGCTCGATCTCGACGGGTCGGCCGAAGCGGGTTTGGTGCTCACGCTTCTGGTCGGCACCCCGGCCCTCACCTTCATTGGTCTTATCGGCGCCGCCATCGCGGTGACGCTGCGGCGTGGCGGACTGTTGCTGGCGATTATCGTTCTGCCATTGACGGTGCCGGTCCTGATCTTCGGCGTCGCCGCTGCCAACGCCGCCATTGCCGGCCCGGTGCCGTTCGGAACGCCGTTCACCGTGTTGTGCGCGTTGACTTTGGCTAGTCTCGTAATCGGACCGTTTGCCGCCGCGGCAGCCTTGCGGCTGGACATGGAGTAGCGCCGCGGTGCAAACGGGATGTTGAATGGGAGATTGCCGATGCGCGTCGCCGAACTCGCCAATCCGTCGCGATTTTTGCGCGCCGCCAATCTTGCCATTCCATGGCTCGGCGGCGCGACCGTCTTGCTGTTCGCCTTCGCGCTCTACCGCGCGATGCTGGCACCGGACGACTATCAGCAGGGCGCCACCGTCAAGATTATGTTTCTGCACGTGCCGTCGGCTTGGCTCGGCATGTTGTGCTGGGCGCTGATGACTGTCGCCGCGCTCGGCACGCTGGTCTGGCGCCATCCCTTGGCCGATGTTGCGGCCAAAGCGGCAGCCCCGCTCGGCGCTGCCTTCACGCTGCTCTGCCTCGTGACCGGCTCGCTGTGGGGACGTCCCGAATGGGGAACCTATTGGGTGTGGGATGCCCGCCTGACTTCGGAACTGATCCTGTTTCTTCTTTACCTCAGCGTCATTGCACTTTGGCGCACGGTGGAGGACGCCTCGCGCGCGGCGCGTGCCGTGGCGATTCTAACAATCGTCGGCGCTATCGATCTGCCCATCATCAAATTCTCGGTCGATTGGTGGAACACGCTGCACCAAGGCGCTTCGGTGTTTCGGCTCGGCGGCTCGACCATTCATCCGGCGATCTTGGTGCCGCTGTTGCTGATGGCGGCGGCGTTCACGCTGTTATTTATGACGCTGCTGCTTGCGGCCACGCGCAACGAAATTTTGCGGCGGCGAGTGCGCACGCTCCGTTTGCTGCAGGCGAGCGCGGCGGGCTGACCATGCCAGCGACGGCGCATATCGATTTCATTGTCGCCGCCTATGCCGCCGGCTTGATCGTGATTGTGGCGCTGATCGCTTGGGTAACGCTCGATTACCGCCTGCAACGCCGCATCCTGGCCGAACTGGAACGGCAGGGACTCTCGCGCCGGTCCACGACATTACGCGACGCCTCCCAAGCGGTAAGAGAAGACGTATGAGCGGCACGGCAAATCATAGCAGCGCGGTGCGCTTGCGCCGGATCGTGGTCCTCCTCCCGCTCGTTGCGTTTCTTGGCCTCACCGCGCTGTTTCTGTTCCGCCTCAATTCCGGCGACCCATCGCTTATTCCTTCCGCCCTGATCGGTCGTCCAGTGCCGCAAACCGCGCTGCCGCCGGTCGCCGGACTAAAGCGTGACGGCGGCGCCGTTCCCGGTCTCGAGCCGGCAAGCTTCAAAGATGCCGTGAGCGTTGTGAATGTTTGGGCGTCGTGGTGCGTGCCGTGCCGCGATGAAGCGCCGCTGTTGATGCAGCTGGCGCAGGATTCCCGTCTCCGGCTGGTCGGCATCAACTACAAGGACGATGCCGACAATGCGCGGCGGTTTCTCGGGCGCTACGGCAATCCTTTCGCCGCGGCCGGCGCCGACCAGAACGGCCGGGCGGCGATCGAATGGGGGGTCTATGGCGTGCCGGAGACGTTCGTCGTCGGCCGCGACGCGCGCATCGCCTACAAGCTCGTCGGTCCAATCACGCCTGACAATTTCGATTCCGTCCTCAAGCCGCAGATCGAAAAGGCGCTGGCGGCGGGGTCGTAGTGGTCACTCCGCCGGCTCGGCGGCGTAGCGCTTGAGCAGCGGCACTTGCAGTGCGCCGAACAGCAAAGTCAGCGGCAGCACGCCGAAAGCTTTGAACGTCACCCAGGCATCGGTCGAGACGTTGCGCCAAACAATCTCGTTGAGCACGGCAAGGACGAAAAAGAAGATTGCCCAGCGTAGCGTCAGTTTCCGCCAGCCTTCATCGCTTAAGTGGAACAGCGAATCGAAGACCGCTCCAAGC
>CATPBC010000346.1 GCA_955652195.1 uncultured Xanthobacteraceae bacterium
CGATCTCGCAGGCGGCCCTTCGGACAGTTCTGGTGCGGAGCGGGCAGCGACTGCATCAGGCTACGCCAAGGGCTTCCGGCTCTCCAGCGAACTGGTTGCAGGCGTTTTGGTCGGTGCCGGCCTCGGCTGGCTCATCGACCGCTGGCTCGGTGTCTCGCCGTGGGGGTTCTTGATATTTCTCTTGCTCGGTTTCACCGCGGGCGTGCTCGGAGTGATGCGCTCAGCCGGTGTGGTTGCAACCAACACAATTGATGGCAACAACCGGGGCAACCCGAAAGAATAGATCAGGCGCATTCGCGCCAGGGATGTGAAAACGGCGCGGCGAACAGAACATGCAGGTCGACCCAATCCACCAATTCGAAATCACCGACCTGATCCGACTGGGAAGTTTCCACGGCCATCAGATCGCCGTCACCAATTCCTCTGTCTATATGTTTATCATTGTCGCCCTCGTCTCGGCGGTGCTGATAGGTGGAACCTCCCGACGGGCAATCGTCCCCGGGCGGCTACAATCGATGGCGGAAATACTCTACGAATTCATCGCCAATATGGTGCACGGTTCAGCCGGCCCAGAGGGCATGAAATTCTTCCCGTTCGTGTTCACACTGTTCATGTTCGTGTTGGCCGCGAACCTGATCGGCCTCATTCCCTATTCCTTCACGGTCACAAGCCAGTTGATCATCACCGTATCGCTTGCGCTTGCTGTGTTCTTCCTGGTTCTCGGCTACGGCTTTTGGAAGAACGGCCTGCACTTTCTCAATCTGTTTGTACCGAAGGGCGTTCCCTTGTGGATCATGCCGGTCATTGTGCCGATAGAGGTTATGTCATTCCTGACACGGCCGGTTTCGCACAGCATCCGCTTGTTCGCCAACATGCTCGCCGGCCATATCGCACTGCAGGTCTTCGCCGGCTTCATCATCATGCTGTCAGGCGCCGGCATCCTCGGCTGGTTCGGCGCTGTCCTGCCGCTCGCGATGGTCATCGCGCTGTGTGCGCTAGAACTATTGGTGGCCGTTCTGCAAGCTTATGTGTTCGCCATTCTCACTTGCATCTATCTCAACGATGCGATTCACCCGGGCCACTGACGGCCGATTATTGCAACCTTAAACAAGGAGTCTTCTCATGGATCCGACCGCCGCAAAATATATTGGGGCCGGCATTGCCTGCATCGGCATGGGCGGCGCCGGCGTCGGCGTTGGCATTATTTTCGGTAACTATCTGGCGGCGGCGTTGCGCAACCCCTCGGCCGCGCAAGGTCAGTTCGGCAACCTGATTTTCGGCTTCGCCATTACCGAGGCGCTCGGCATCTTTTCATTCGCGATCGCGCTGCTGCTTCTGTTCGTGTTGTAATAGCCGACTATCATGGCCGAACAGACTGCTCATACCGAGGCGCCTCCGGGAAAGAAGCCCTTCCCGCCGTTCCAATCGGAGAATTTCCCGTCGCAGCTCGTATGGCTCGCGATCTGCTTTGTGCTGCTCTACGTGCTGATGTCGCGAATTGCGCTACCCCGGATTGGCGCGATCCTCGCCGCGCGCAGCCGAGTCGCGAGCGACGATCTCGCCGCGGCGGAGCGGTTGAAAGAGCAGTCGAATGCCGCGCAGGTGGCCTATGAGAAGGCGCTCGCGGATGCGCGCGCTCGCGCGCAGGCCACCGCTAATGCCACGCGCGAGCAGCAGGCGCGCGAAGCCGAGGCCTTGCACAAGCGTCTTGAGGCGGAATTGCGCAATCGGGTCGCTGTCGCAGAACAATCCATAGCGAAGAGTCGCAGCGCTGCCATGAGTAACGTCAGGGCTATCGCGGCCGACACCGCCGCGGCGATCGTTGAGCGTTTGATCGGCCAACAGCCGCGCGAGGACGAGATCGCCGCCGCGCTCGGCGATGCCGGTAAAAGCTGAAAGGACGGCGATGCTCGAAACCGAAAATTGGGTGGCAATCGCCTTTCTCTGCTTCCTTGGGCTGCTTGCCTATCTCGGCGCCCATCGCAAGATGATCGACGCGATCGATCGGCGCCAGGCCCGGATCAAATCCGAGCTCGAACAAGCGCACCGCCTGCGCGAAGAGGCGCAGGCACTGCTCGGCGAATTCCAACGCAAGGCGCGCGAGGCTGAAAACGAAGCGCAAGCCATCATGGCCGGAGCCAAGGCCGAAGCCGAGCGGCTGACCGCCGAAGCAAAATCAAGAGCCGAAGATTTTGTCGCCCGGCGCACGAAGATGGCCGAAACCAAGATCGCCCAGGCCGAAGCTCAAGCGGTTGCCGATGTGCGTTCTGCCGCAGCCGAAGCCGCCGTGGCCGCGGCGGAGAAAATCCTGGCTACAAGCGCCAAGGGAAAAATCGCGGAAGATCTGCTGGCGCGCGGCATTGCCGAGCTCAAACAGAAATTCAACTGATCTGAAAGCGGGCCTGAACTACCCAGTGACCCGCGGCTTATCCGGTGGGCGCGTTGGGATTTGGTTTCGCGCTCGGCTTAGGCTTTTTGGCAGGTGGCGGTTTCTTGGCCTGATCCTGCGCCGCGGCGCCGAGCGGGTCGAAGCCGATATAGACGATGTATGGATCGGACGAGCCCGTCGGCGGCAGCGGGAAACTCAACCCCTCCTCAATGTGAGTAAAATCGGCATTGCCGGCACCGGCGCCAATCGCCACCGGAATACGGATCAGCTTGGTGACAACGGTCTTCGGCGCGGTGAGTGGTGCGCTGACAACCGCGATCCGTAGCGGCACATCCACCTCACCCGGTCCGCCGGCCGGTCCAACGATGACGCGCCCTTGCACGCCAAGACGCATCACCATTTGGCCGTTGACCACAGCGCAGTCGCGCGCCGCCCGCACCAAGGTGCCCTGATATTTGAGTGACATCGCTTCGTTGCTGCCGTCGGGCGGCGGCGGCGGGATTGTCAGTGTCGATGCGCCCTGGCGGATGTCGAGAAATGGACACTGGACATCCGGGTCCGCATTGGTGACCGGCTGCGGCTCTTTCTGCGTCGCACCGGAAAAGAAGCTTGCGATCTTGTCTTTTAGAGACGGCGGGCTCGACTGTGGAGGCGCTGGCGGCGTTGCCGAAGGAACCGATGCGGTCGTGGCAGGCCCGCCCAGTCCGCCGCCGCTGCATCCAGCGGCGAGCAAGACGGCTGCGAGCAGCGCCCCACGCAGTACCCGATCGCGCCAGCGTGTTTCACGAGATACGTGCAAGGTTCCCCGCCTCATCGCAAATTCGCGATGCCCAAGTTTTATAGCAAATCAATTGTAGCTTGCCCAATTGTAGCCTGCCCGATTCTAGCACGCCCAAGGCGTCGCACGGCTTGGTTAAGGGCGCGAACGATCAAGCTTTGCCGTAATCGGAACCGCCGTTCAGACGACCGTAGAGCAGGTGGTCCTGCCAGACGCCGTTGATGCACAAATACTCGCGTGCATAGCCCTCTCGCACGAATCCGGTCTTCTCCAGAAGCTTGATCGATCCGGTATTGCTCGGGATACAGGCAGCTTCGAGGCGGTGCAGCCGCAGGCTATTGAAAGCGAAGGGAACCAGGGCGCGAACCGCCGCCGTCATGTAACCCAGGCGCACGAACGACAATCCGGTCCAATAACCCAGACTGCCCGCCTGGGCGACGCCGCGGCGGATATTGGCGAGCGTCAAGCCGCCGACCAAGGCACCGTCGGCGCATCGCGCGATCACAAAGGCATAGCCCGTATCGGTTCGCAAATCCTCGGCGTAGCGCTTGATACGCCGCCGGAACGCCGCGCGGGTCAGATCGTCGACCGGCCAAGTAGGCTCCCACGGCGTGAGAAACTCGCGGCTCGCCTCCCGCAGCGCCGCCCACTCCTCGAAGTCGGTCATCTGCGGCGTCCGCAATACCACCCCGTCGCCCTCGATGATCGGCAAGGGCTCGGCGAAATTGATGGTGCGGAAGAAAGCCATGGGGCCGGTTCGCCGGAAGTGTCAGGCCGCTCGGCGCGTCAAAGTCTCGGCAATCGCCGCCGCGCTTTCAAGTCCGGAACCAAGCCCCAGAACTGCGGTGGCGAGTTTGCCGCGCGAAATCAGAGCGCGGCCGGCGGCGCGCGCGCTTTCAACGGTTACGGCGTCGACCCGCGCCACCAATTCGTCGAGCGGTATTGGCCGGCCGCGGGTGATCATCTGGCGTGCCAGCTGTTCAATGCGCGTACCCGAGCTTTCCAGCGCCATCAGCAGCCCGGCTTTCATCTGTGCTTTGGCGCGCGCCACTTCCGGTTCGGAAATGGTCTCGGCAGTGCTGGCGATCTCGTCGACGATCAGCCGCATCAGTTCCGAAGTATCCGCCGCGTCGGTGCCGGCATAAAGACCAAACATGCCGATGTCCGAATACGGCACATGAAAGCTGTAAATCGAATAGCATAAACCGCGCCGCTCGCGCGCTTCCTGGAACAGCCGCGAGGACATGCCGCCGCCGAGAATATTGGTGAACACCTGCAGGCTGTAGAGCGCCGGATCGACGATCGATAAACCCGGCAGCGCGAGCGCAATGTGCACTTGCTCGAGTTCGCGCTTCTCGACATGGGTGCCGCCGCCGAAACTCGCCGGCTCGGGCAGCGGACCAGCCGGGCCGTTGAAGCGGCCAAAATGCTTCTCCACCTCGGCAACAACCGCCCGATGCTCGACCGCGCCGGCGGCGGCCACCACGATATCGGGCGCGCGATAATTCCGCGCAAGATAACCGCGCAGCTTGCCGCCATCGAACGAACGCACGGTTTTCGGCGTGCCCAGGATAGAGCGGCCGAGGGACTGATCGGGGAACGCGACGATCTGTAAACGCTCGAAAATGAGATCGTCGGGCGTGTCGGCGACGGCGCCGATCTCCTGAATAATGACATTTTGCTCGCGGAGCACTTCTTCGCGTTCGAAAGACGGCTCGGAAAGTATGTCGGCAAGTACGTCGAGCGCCAACGGCACGTCGGATTTGAGCACGCGCGCGTAATAGGCGGTGGTTTCCGCTCCGGTAGCAGCGTTGAGATCGCCGCCCACGGCTTCGATCTCTTCCGCGATCTGCCGCGCGCTGCGCCGGCGAGTGCCCTTGAAAGCCATATGTTCAAGAAAGTGGGAAATGCCGTGCTCGTCATGCCGCTCGTCACGACTGCCTGAGGCCACCCAAACGCCGAGTGACGCGGTC
>CATPBC010000347.1 GCA_955652195.1 uncultured Xanthobacteraceae bacterium
CAACCGGATGAGATTTTGTGCGGCGACCGCGTTGTGATTAGGCGTCGCCTCATCGGTCGTGGCAGCCGGACGGATGACCAGCCCTTCCGCGTCCGCGGCGGTGAGATAATACGTACCGCTTTCCCGATTGGCGTAATCGCGGTCCAATGCGTGCTGCCATTCGAGCGCACGGTCGAGATAGTTGCGCGTACCGGTCGCTTCATGCAGCGCCAGCGCGGCGCGAATCATGGCGGCAAAATCCGAAGCGAGCCCGGGAAATTTGAGCTTGCTTTGACGCCAGGAATGACCGAGCCGGTCGCCGCGACTCATGGCGCTGGCAACGAAGTCAAAGGCGCGGCGCGCCATGCCGAGCCATGCCGGTTCGTCCAGGATCGTGGCGGCATTGGCGAGGGCCGCGATCATCAGCCCGTTCCAATCCGCAAGCGCCTTGTCATCAAGGCCCGGGCGCACCCGCGTGGCGCGCACGGATAACAGCTTATAGCGCAAACCGGTAAGGCGCGCCTCATCGACGTCGGTGCGCGGTGGCGGTTTCAGCCGGTTGAGAATGTTATGACCTTCGAAATTGCCGGCCGGCGTGACGTCATAGTGACGGGCGAAAAATTCGCCGTCCTCAATCCCGAGCTGCCGGATCACTTCTTCGTAGGACCAGACGTAGAATTTTCCTTCTTCGCCTTCCGAGTCGGCATCAAGTGACGCCGAGAACGCGCCCTCCTCCGTCGTCATTTCCCGCGTGAGCCAGGCTACGGTCTCATAAGCGCGCCGCCGATACAGGTCCTTGCCGGTGCGCTGATAAGCGATCGCCAACAGTTCGAGAAGCTGTGCGTTGTCGTAGAGCATTTTTTCGAAATGCGGCACGAGCCAATGTTCGTCCACCGCATAGCGTGCAAAACCGCCGCCGAGATGATCGTAGATGCCGCCTTCACAGATGTGATCGAGCGTGATTTCGACTGCGGCGAAATAGCGGTTCTCACCGGTGCGCAGGCCGGCACGCCAAAGGAATTCGAACAGCGCCGCTTGGGGAAATTTCGGCGCGCCGCGTGTGCCGCCGTTGACTGGATCGATCAGCCCGCCGAGCTGCCGTGCGGCATTGTCGAGCTCGGCGGTTCCGATCGTTGCCGTGCCGGCCGGTCGCGCCGCGGTGGCAAGCCGTTCCATCAGCGCGGCGCGGTTACGTTCTATCTTGGCAGGCTCGTCGCGAAACAGCCGGGCGATCTCGCGCAGCACGTCGACAAAGGCTGGTTTGCCGTAACGCGTCGTTTTGGGGAAATAGGTCCCGCCCCAAATCGGCTCGCCGTCGGGCGTAAGGAACATCGTCAGCGGCCAGCCGCCATGCTCGCCGAGGTGATGCAGCGCCGCCATATAGATCTGATCGATGTCGGGCCGCTCCTCGCGATCCACTTTGATATTGACGAACAGTTCGTTCATCACGCGGGCGGTCGCTTCGTCCTCGAAACTCTCGTGCGCCATGACATGGCACCAGTGGCAGGCGGCATAGCCGACAGACAAAAGTATGGGCTTGTTGCTGCGCTTCGCTTCGGCCAGAACTTCGGGTCCCCAGGCCCGCCAATCGACTGGATTGTCCTTGTGCTGGAGCAGATAAGGGCTCGTCTCTTCGGCGAGACGGTTGCCGCGCCCTGCGGCGGGGTGCGGCTGCGTTGATGGCTGCGTTGACGGTTGCGTTGACATGGACGCACCGTAGCAAGTAGCCCCCATCACGCGAAGCTAATAAAGGCAAACCCTGCAGCATGGCCGATCGTTCCACCATTTTCGCGCTGTCCTCTGGCCGTGGGCCGGCGGCAATTGCCGTCGTGCGCGTTTCGGGTTCGCAGGCACGCATTGCGCTTGAGCGACTGATCGGTCGCGTGCCGCAGCCGCGCAAAGCGGCGCTCGCGCGCGTGCACGATCCGGCGAGCGGCGAGGCGATCGATGAGGCGCTCGCGCTGTGGTTCCCCGCGCCGCACAGCGAGACCGGTGAGGACGTCGCGGAGTTGCAGCTTCATGGCGGTCAGGCGGTGATCGCCGGCGTGCTAAAAGCGTTTGCCGCGATCGAAGGCTGCCGGCTGGCAGAGCCCGGCGAGTTCACACGGCGCGCCTTCGAGAATGGCAAGCTCGATCTCACCGCGGTGGAGGGACTTGGCGATCTCATTTTCGCCGAGACGCCGGCCCAGCGGCGGCAGGCATTTCGCCAATTGAAGGGACTGATCGGCGACCGCGCCGAAGCGTGGCGGCGACGGCTGATCGAGGCGCTGGCGCTCGTCGAAGCGCGCATCGATTTCTCTGACGAGGCGGACGTACCGGAAGATTTGATCGCGCCTGCTGCCGAAATTGCTCGAGGCCTGCGCGATGAAATCTCCGTCGCGCTGGCCGACGGGCATCGCGGCGAGCGCCTGCGCGATGGCCTCCTCGTGGCAATCGCAGGTCCACCCAATGCGGGCAAATCGACCTTGTTCAACCGGCTGGCGCGGCGCCAGGCGGCGATCGTTTCGCCCTATGCGGGCACCACGCGCGACGTCATCGAAGTGCATTTGGACATCGGCGGGTTTCCAATGACGGTCCTCGACACGGCGGGCATTCGCGACAGCGCCGATCCGGTCGAGCAGGAAGGCGTGCGTCGGGCTCGCGCCCGGGCGGCCGAAGCGGATCTCGTATTGTGGGTCACTGACGTATCGGCCGAAGGCCGAACGTGTCGGCCAATGCCGAAGTTCAGTGACGACGCGCCGCACTGGGTGATCGAAAATAAGATCGACCTGGTGAAGCAAAGCACACCAGCTCTCGCCAGCGGGGGCGCAAGGCACGCTCCTAGAAAGGATGAACATGGTTTCATTTTTTCGCTTTCGGCAACTGAGGGCGCGGGCGTCGACGCACTATTCGCGGCTCTGGCTCAGTTCGCCAATGACTACTTTGCCGGGGGCGAGACGGCGGTGGTGACGCGAGCACGGCATCGCCGCGCGCTTGAGGAAACTGTCGCGGCGCTCGACCGCGCCGTCGCCGAAACAGCAATCTCCGCCCCGCGTGAGGAGTTGATTGCTGAGGAGTTGCGTCAGGCGACCTCGACCCTTGGCCGACTTACTGGCCGCGTCGATGTCGAGGACGTTTTGGACAAAATCTTCCGCGACTTTTGCATTGGTAAATGATTGGTTAACGGTCGATCGCCGCCTGTTTCACGTGAAACGCACGATTTTGACCGCCGATTTTGCTTTCACTAAAACGGCTGCGGATCTGGAGATTTCATGGACGATCGTTTCGACGTGATTGTAGTCGGCGGCGGACACGCCGGTTGCGAGGCGGCCGCTGCGGCTGCGCGCATGGGGGCGCTGACCGCGCTTGTAACCCAGCGCTTCGCAACGGTCGGGGCGATGTCGTGCAATCCGTCGATTGGTGGGCTCGGCAAAGGCCATCTGGTCCGCGAGATCGATGCGCTCGACGGATTGATGGGCCGCGTAGCCGATGCCGCTGGAATCCAGTTTCGCATGCTCAATCGGCGCAAGGGGCCGGCGGTCCGCGGTCCACGCGCTCAGGCCGACCGCAAGCTTTATGCGGCGGCCATGCAGGACGCGATTCGCACCACAGCCAATCTGACGGTGATCGAAGGCGAGGTTGACGACTTGCTTGGCAGCGAACGCGCAACGGGCGTTCGGCTATGCGACGGCCGGGAGGTAGAAGCCGGCGCCGTGGTTATTACCACCGGCACGTTTTTGCGCGGTCTCATTCATATCGGCGAGCGGCAAATTCCGGCTGGCCGGATGGGCGAGGCGCCTGCGCTTGGACTTTCAGCGACGCTCGAGCGTGCCGGTTTCCAGCTCGGACGCTTGAAGACCGGCACGCCAGCGCGGCTCGACGGCACGACGATCGATTGGGGCAGCGTGGAAATGCAGCCCGGCGACGATCCGCCAGAGCCGTTCTCGACGCTCACCGAACGGATCACCAATCGCCAGGTCGAATGCGGCATCACCCGCACGACTGTCGCGACCCACGCCGTCATTCGCGCCAACGTGCACCGCTCGCCGATGTATTCCGGTCAGATTCAGAGTCGTGGTCCGCGCTATTGCCCCTCAATCGAAGACAAGATCGTGCGCTTCGGCGAGCGCGACGGTCATCAGATTTTTCTCGAGCCGGAGGGGCTCGACGACAGCACTGTTTACCCCAATGGAATCTCGACCTCGTTGCCCGAGGACGTGCAATCGGCCCTGATCGCCACCATTCCTGGTCTCGAGCGCGCCCGCGTCATTCGGCCTGGCTACGCCATCGAATATGATCATGTGGACCCGCGTGAGCTTCATCCGTCGTTGGAGACCAAGCGCCTGCGCGGGCTGTTTCTCGCCGGACAGATCAATGGCACCACCGGCTATGAGGAGGCCGCCGCGCAAGGGCTTGTCGCCGGCCTCAACGCCGCGGCTTGTGCCGCCGGCGCGCCGCCAATCCTGTTCGATCGGGCGGAAGGCTATCTCGGGGTCATGATCGATGATTTGGTAACGCGCGGCGTCAGCGAGCCGTATCGGATGTTCACATCGCGTGCCGAATACCGGCTGACTTTGCGCGCCGACAATGCGGATCAGCGCCTGACGGGCAGGGGTATTGCGCTCGGCTGCGTCGGCCGGCCACGCGCCGATCATTACCGTGCCAAGGCGACAGCTCTGGACGCGGCGCGGAACATGGCGCGCGCGCTGACCCTGACGCCAAACGAAGCGGCGCGGAGTGGCCTTGCTCTGCGCAAAGACGGACAGCGCCGCTCCGCCTTTGAGTTGTTGTCCTATCCGGAAATCGGAATCGGCGACCTGGCGCGGATCTGGCCGGCATTTGGCGGGCTTGATGCCAAAGTCGCCACGCAGCTCGAGATCGACGCCAAATATCACGTCTATCTCAGCCGACAGGCAGCGGACGTTGAGTCCTATCGCCGCGATGAAAGTCTCGTTCTCAACGAGGATCTCGATTATGCCGCGCTGCCCGGCCTATCCAACGAGGTGCGGCAGAAGCTGCAGCTTCATCGCCCGCGCACGATCGGGCAGGCCGGCCGCATCGACGGCGTTACGCCGGCGGCGCTGACATTGCTGGTTGCCCATATGCGCCGCCCGCGCGGCAAGCCCGCAAGCAAGCCGGCAAGCAAGCCGGCAAGCAACCCAGCAAGTAAACCAGCAAGTGGCGCCGCCTGACCTCGCGGCTGATCGCGCCCGTGCTCTGGCGCTCGTTCCTGTTTCACGTGAAACAGCCGCTCGTCTCGATCGCTTCGCCGCGCTGCTGCTCGATTGGCAAAGCCGCCTCAATTTGATCGCGGCCTCGACCGTGCCGGTCCTTTGGACGCGCCACATCGCCGACTCGCTTCAGCTCCTTGGCTTGGCGCCGCAAGCGCGCAAATGGGTCGATCTTGGTTCTGGCGCCGGTTTTCCCGGATTGCCGATCGCCTGTGCGCTCGCCGACCAAGATGCAGGGGAGGTCCACCTGATCGAAAGCAACAACAAAAAGGCTGCGTTTCTGCGCGAGGCAATCCGCGTTACCGGCGCGCCCGCAATTGTTCACGCCGAGCGGATTGCCGATTTCAGCAAACGCTTTCGCGGAGAGCTCGATGCCGTCACAGCGCGGGCCCTGGCGCCATTGCCCGAACTGCTTTCGATCGCATATCCGTTGTTGAAAAGGGGACCCTTAGGAGTATTTCCGAAGGGACAAGATATGGATGCTGAATTGACCGAAGCCGCTAAATGTTGGAGCATTGAGGCCTCTTTAGTTCCGAGTCGGACTGATCCAAAGTCGCGCGTGGTCGTGATTCGCCGAGCCGAACCAAAGCCTCGAGCTTAACAACCACCGATTGCATATAACCCACGTCAGGTTGTGAAGAACAACGCTTTATGACCGAAGCTGCCATTACGTCCTCGCCCCTCGGCGACTTCGCCGCGTCCGATCCGACGCGGCTCGCCGTGACAATCAAGCCGCCGCGCGTGCTCGCCGTTGCCAATCAGAAAGGCGGTGTCGGCAAGACCACGACCGCAATCAATCTCGGCACCGCGCTCGCCGCCATCGGCGAAGACGTCCTGATCGTGGATCTCGATCCGCAGGGCAATGCTTCGACCGGCCTCGGTCTTGATCGCCGCAACCGGCGTTATTCGACCTACGACGTGCTGACCGCACAAGCGCCGCTACGCGACGCCATCGTGTCGACCGCGGTGCCGCGGCTTCATGTTGCGCCGTCTACTCTCGATCTTTCCGGCCTCGAGCTCGAGATCGGTCAATCGCGCGATCGCGCATTTCGGTTGCGCAATGCGCTAGCCAGTTTGAATGCGCAGGGCGGCACGCGATTCACTTACGTACTGGTGGACTGTCCGCCATCGCTCAATCTGCTGACAGTCAATGCCATGGCGGCGGCGAACGCGATTGTCGTGCCGCTGCAGTGTGAATTCTTTGCGCTCGAAGGCCTGTCGCAATTGCTCAAAACGGTGGAATCGGTGCGCGCGCAGCTCAATCCGGAGCTGACGATCCACGGCATCGTGCTGACCATGTTCGACGCGCGCAATAATTTGTCGTCGCAGGTCGTTGCTGACGTGCGCGAATTCATGGGAGCGAAGGTCTACGACACCATCGTTCCGCGCAACGTGCGTGTGTCCGAAGCGCCGTCCTATGGCAAACCCGTGTTGGTCTACGATCTCAAATGCAGCGGCAGCGAAGCCTATCTGCGGCTCGCCACCGAAGTCATCCAGCGGGAAAAGAAATTATGCGCGCAGTGAGACGTTGCCATGAGCGCTAACTCGGGAAAATTGACGGAGGATCCGACGCGATCGCGATTGGGGCGCGGGCTGGCCGCATTGATCGGCGACATGGCTGCCGAAACTTCTGTCGATCGACCGCGTGGCCAGCGCCGATTGCCCACAGCATCCTTACAGCCGAACCCGCGCAATCCGCGGCGCGTTTTTGCCAATGCCGAACTCGATGAGTTGGTGGCTTCGTTACGCGAGCGCGGCATCATCCAACCGATCATCGCGCGACCGGTGCAAGGCGCTGCAGATCTCTATGAGATCATCGCCGGCGAGCGCCGTTGGCGCGCAGCGCAGCGGGCCGGTTTGCACGAAGTCCCCGTGGTCATCATCGAAGCCAGCGATGCTGAAGCGCTGCAGCTTGCGATCATCGAGAATGTGCAGCGCGCCGATCTCAATCCGCTCGAAGAGGCGGAAGGCTATCGCGCGCTGATGGAAGAATTCGGCAACAGCCAGGATGAGATTGCCAGAATCGTCGGCAAGAGCCGCAGCCACGTCGCTAATACGCTACGGCTTCTCAAGCTTCCCGAAACGATCAAGTCCTATATCCATGCCGGCAAGCTTTCGGCAGGCCATGCCCGCATGTTGATCGGGCAGCCGAACGCCGAGAGACTCGCCGAGGAAGTGGTGGCCCGCGGTCTCAATGTGCGCCAGGTCGAGAGCATCGCGCGCGAAGCGGCCGAAAAGGGTGGCAAAGCACGCGGCGCCAACCGCGCGCTGGGCCGGGGCGCCGGCAAGAACGCCAATCTGATCGCGCTCGAAAAACGGATATCGGATGCGCTCGGCCTTGCGGTCAGCATCGACGAGCGCAAGCGCGGCGGAACCTTGACCATCCGTTATCGTAGTCTGGAGCAACTCGACGACGTGTTGCGGCGGCTGGAAAAACGTTAGCGCGCGGTAGGCGGGCCATCGGGCCAGGGACAAAGAAAAGCCGGCCGCTCGGGCCGGCTTTTCACTATCTCTGATTTTTTGGTGCGGCCTTTCGTCAGTGCCGTCGAGCAGTCTTCGGAAGGCCGTCGGTCCAGGCGTCGTGCGGGAGCACAGCGTCGACGATCCAGCCGCCGATAAACGGCACGGCGCAGTCGGCCATCCCAACATAAGCTTCGCGCGGCGTAAGCTGGCGGTTGAGAACGACTGTGGCAACCATGGGATAAACCACCATGCAGCCGAACGTCGTCACACCGTAGGCCGTCCCGTAGCTGACATGACGCACCGGCGGATTGCCGTGCTTCTTTGTCATCACGTAGGAAGCGACGCCGGTGCCGGCGCCAACGCCAAACCCGACAGGGATCAGTCGCGGATCCTGGTCGTGGTTGAGCCACGCCCAAAAAGAATTCCAAGAACTCCAGCCATAATTCTGAGCGTGGGCGGGCTGGGGCGCCAGCCCGATCACGAAGATCAGGGTTACCCCGGCCAAAAGAAATCGTTTCATTGTGAAGAACCCCCTTCCATATCGCTCTGCCTGAAATGAAACGGGGGTCTTGCGGCAGTCGCGATATGGTTAACGGCATGGTGAATGAGCCGCCGGAAACTGTCGAGCCTTCG
>CATPBC010000348.1 GCA_955652195.1 uncultured Xanthobacteraceae bacterium
ACACCCTCGCCCGGCACCATGCGCTTGAGCGCCGCGACAATCTCGGCGCGCCGCGCAAGGACAGCGGCATCGGATTGCGGCATCAGCAGCGACATCGGACCCTCTAACGCGCTTCCAGCGGCATTATAGCCCTTTGCGGCATCGTCGCGCAGACCTTCGCGACGCGGAAGAGAGCCATCAGCAGCGCATATAGGATATCCGCTGGCGTTGACACACGGCGTCCGGCTCGCTTGAACAGCCATGTCAGCACATGTCATGCAAGTTCGCATAAGAGCGTGCCGACAGAGCGTGCGAACTTCGGAATCGGGACACTAGCGATAGGAAAGCACGAGATGAAAAACACGTTGCTCGCGGCTGCCACATTGATTGCGGCGACTGCCCTCCCCGCGATGTTGCAAAAAGCCGCAGCGCAAGATGTCGAGAAAGGCCAGCGCTCATTTAACAAGTGCTTGCCATGCCATGCCATCGGTCCCGGCGCGGAAAACAAGGTCGGACCCGAGCTTAACGGGCTCGACGGCCGCCATGCCGGTGCGGTGGCAAGTTTCAATTATTCCGAACCCAACAAGAATTCAGGCCTGGTGTGGGACGAGGCGACGTTCAAAGACTATATCAGGAGCCCGCAAGCCAAGATCCCAGGGACCAAAATGGCCTTCGCCGGAATTACCAATCCGCAGGAGATCGACGATCTGTGGGCCTATCTCAAACAATTCGACGCTAACGGCGACATCAAGAAATAGATTGGAGCCAGCACATTAATCCAACACAAGACGACGGCGGGTAGCTTAAAGTAGCTTCATCAGACCGGGAGACGCGATCATGATCAAAGACATTATCGTCAATCTGAGCGTCACCAAGAACGGCAGCACTGTTGGCAATTATGCAGTATCGGTCGCCGCGGCGTTGCGAGCACACCTGACCGGCATCGCTTTCATCTATGATCCCATCGTGCCCATCTCTGGCACCGGCTACATCCCCGCTGACGTGATCGAATCCCAGCGCGCCGACAACGAAACGGCGGCGGAAGCCGCCATCAAGGACTTCACCACTGCGACCGACCGTGCCGGAATTTCGGCCGAACCGCTGATGTTGACCGCGAGCCTCACCGGCGCCGGCGACCAGTTTGCCCGTATGGGGCGGCGCTTCGATCTCGTCATTGTCGGGCAGGCCCAGCCGGAAATGAGCACGATGGAGCAAATCATCGGCGAAACCACGCTGTTCGAATCTGGCCGCCCGATGATCATGGTGCCCTATATCCAGAAGGCGCCGTTCAAAACCGACAACGTTATGATTTGCTGGGATGGCAGCCGCACGGCGGCGCGCGCTGTTGCCGACGCGATCCCGATCCTTGGCAAAAGCAGCCGTATCGAAATCGTCAGCGTTACCAGCGAACGCGGCAAGGAAGACGAGATCGAGGGCGCCGATATCGGCCAGCATCTCGCCCGGCATGGACTCAAAGTCGACGTCCACCGCGTTTCCAGGGGCAATATCGACGTTGCCGACGCGCTGTTGTCGCACGCCGCCGACAGCGCCGCCGATCTCATGGTGATGGGCGGCTACGGGCATTCGCGGTTGCGCGAATTCGTGCTCGGCGGCGTCACCCGTTCGATATTTCAGTCAATGACACTGCCGGTACTGCTCTCGCATTAAAGCCAGATGAGTTGTGGTTGAACCGCTGTCCGTCATGGCCGGACTTGTTCCGGCCATCCACGTCTTTGCCTTAGCCCGCATTTGAGACGTGGATGCCCGCCATAGGCAAGCAAAGCGACGCCGTTCTGCGAACGGCTATGCGCGGGCATGACGATTCAATCAAATCTCATCCCGCACATTCGTTTGCACGACGAGGCCGCGCGCCCGCGCGTCAGGAACGCCGAGCGCGCGCAGCGCCGTCAGCGCCAGCGACTGCACCAGTTCGCGCTCGCGCCCAGCGGCTGGCGGCGCCAGCGGTCCGATCGAGCCTTCGACCAAAAGACCGAGCACGGCTGCACCGGCGAACGCTGCATCCTGCTCCGGCAGATGCCCGCCGGACACGGCGGCGGCAATGCGCGTGGCAAATTCGCCAGCCAGTAACTTTCGGAACTTCAGCCGCACCGGATCGAGCTCGGCATCGACCGGCTCGGCGATCGCCGCGAAAGCGAGCCGGCGGTTGCGCAGCGCCTGCGCGGCGAATGTCATGATCGTGCCGGACAGCGCCGACAGCGGCCCCGGCGCATTATCGCCCGCGCGGCGCAGCGCGGCGATCTCGCGCTCGGAAATTTCGGCAAGCAAAGCGGCGACCAGATCGGTCTTGCCGGGAAAGTAACGATAGACCGTGCCGGCGGCGATGCCGGCGCGCCGCGCCACCGGGACGATCTGCACCGCCGCCATGCCGCCTTCGCTCGCCGCCGCGCGGGCTGCGGCAATGATCGCGGCATGCCGGGCCGCGAGCCGCCGCTCGACATTTTCGGTGCGCCGATAAGGCATCGATGTGCTACGGAAGAACCGTGATCAATAACTGAACCATGGTTCAGCATTCGGCGCAATTGCCGGGGAGAGCGGGTCATGAGGGGTAAGCACGTTCTGGCCGCCGCAGTCGCTACCTGTGCCTCGCTCGCATGCGGGACCGCATCCGTCCGCGCTGATGATTACCCGTCGCGTCCCATCACCATGATCGTGCCGCTAGCGCCAGGCGGCTCGACCGACACGCTGGGCCGGATCATGGCGCAAGGCATGCGGCCGACGCTCGGCCAGCCAGTCGTGGTCGAGAATACGGCCGGCGCCGCCGGCACGATCGGCGTCACCCGCGCCGCGCGCTCGGCGCCCGACGGCTACACGGTGCTCTGGGGCATGTGGGGAACGAATGTCGCCAACGGGGCGATCTATCCGTTCGATTTCGATCTCCTCAACGATTTCGAGCCGGTCGCGCTGGTCGCAACACAGCCGTTCCTGATCGACACCCGCAAGACCATGCCGGCCAAAGACCTCAAAGAACTGGTTGCCTGGCTCAAAGCCAATGCCGACAAGGCGACGATGGGCACTTCTGGCGTCGGCAGCCCGAGCCATGTCGCCGGCGTGTTGATGGAGCAATTGGTCGGCGTGAAATGGCAGATGATCCCATACCGCAGCGCCGGTTTAGCGACGCAGGACCTGCTCGCCGGCATCACCGACATCCAGCTCGATACGCCGGCAGTGTCGCTCACCCATGTGCGATCCGGCGATCTTAAAGCCTATGCGGTGACAGCTAAGGAACGCATTGCGGTGGCGCCGGACATTCCGACGACCGATGAAGCCGGGCTGCCGGGATTTTATTTTTCGTTCTGGCACGCGATGTGGGCGCCGAAGGGCACGCCGAAACCGATCGTCGTCAAGCTCAATGCCGCGATCGTCGCGGCGCTTGAGGATCCCGACACCCGCAAAAAGCTCATCGATCTCGCGCAAGTGATCTATCCGCGCGAACAACAGACCCCGGCGGCGCTCTACGCCTTCCAGAAGGCCGAGGTCGAGAAGTGGTGGCCGATCATCAAGGCGGCCGACATCAAGGCGCAGTAAAACTTTTCCGGCCAGCGGGGTTCACTGCGGCTGGTTCGGATTGTTCTTCTCGTTCTTCTTGGCCTCGTGATGGCCGATCGCACAGCCGATCGCCGCACCGGCATAGCCGTGATGACCGGCGAAATGGCCCGCCGCACCGCCGACCGCCGCACCTTTAAGACAGCCTTTTGCGTCGGCAGAAGCGCTGGTCAGCGCGAACGCCAGCGCCAAAGCGGCGCAACCCAGAAAAGTCTTCATTGCTTGAACTCCATTGCAGCCGTCCCAATGCTGCCGTCTCAATCCGCGGAGTTCGCTTTCGTTCCCGCAGTTCGTGGCGGCGCAACGCGCTGGGGACGACGATTATCTATTCTTCTCCGCCAGCGCTTTGGCGCGGATTTTGGCGAGCGTCATTCCCGGCGTGATCGATTCGGGATCGATGACTAAGCGTACGATCGCCGGCTTGCCGGAGGCCTCCGCTTCACGGAACGCTTGCGGAAAATCCTCGGTGCGCTCGACTGAGATGCCGAAGCCGCCGAAGGTGCGGGCATAAGCCGCAAAATCCGGATTGCGCAAGTCGGTCGCCGAAATGCGGCCGGGATAGTCGCGCTCCTGGTGCATGCGGATGGTGCCGTACATGCCGTTGTCGAAGATGATCGTGGTGAACGGCAGACCGTATTGCACGGCGGTCGCGAATTCCTGACCGTTCATCAGAAAGTCGCCGTCGCCGGCGACGCAGATCACCTCGCGTTCGGGATATAGCCGCTTCATCGCCACCGCCGCCGGCACGCCATAGCCCATCGAGCCGGAGGCGGGCGCGACGTGCTGGCCGAAGCGGCGGAAACGAAAGAAGCGATGAATCCAGGCGGAGTAATTGCCGGCGCCGTTGCACAGGATGGCGTCGGGCGCGAGATTGTCGCGCAGCCACACCATCACCGCGCCGAAATTCACTTTGCCCGGCTGTTCGGTCGGCTTGTCGGTCCAGGCGAGATAGTCGGCACGCGCCGCCTTGGCCTCGCCGGCCGGAGCGCGAGCGAATTTGAGCGTTTCGAGCGCGGCGGTAAAAGCGGTCGGCGTGGCGTTGATCGCCAGCTGCGGGCTGTAGACGCGACCCAGTTCCTCGGCGCCGGGATGTACGTGCACAAACGGCACCTGCGGGCGCGGAATATCGAACAGCGTGTAGTGCTGCGACGGCAATTCGCCCAAGCGCCCGCCGATCACGATCACCAGGTCGGATGACCTGATCCGCTCAAGGAGCTTCGGATTAGGCCCGATACCGAGATCGCCGGCGTAACAGGGATGCGTCTGATCGAATAAATGGCCGCGCCGGAAGGTCGTGCACACCGGCAGCGCGTATTTTTCCACAAAATTCGCCAGGCGATCGCAAGCGTCCTGCGACCAGCGGCTGCCGCCAAGCAACACGATTGGCGCGCGCGCGGCGCCCAGCAATTCCGCAAATTTTTGCATTTCTGCAGGGCCTGGCGACGTTTCGACCGGCGTGAATGGCAGCGCATCGGCAACGGCAATGCGCTCGACCAGCATGTCTTCCGGTATGGCGACGACGACGGGACCAGGGCGGCCGTTGGCGGCGGTGTAGAACGCGCGCGAGACGATCTCCGGCACGCGCGCCGGATCGTCGATCTCGGTCGCCCATTTCGTCATCGAGCCGAATACGGCGCGGTAGTCGAGCTCCTGGAACGCTTCGCGCTCGCGGGTGTCGCGCGCGACCTGACCGACGAACATCACCAGCGGCGAGGAATCCTGGCGCGCGATGTGAATGCCGTGCGCCGCATTGGTCGCGCCGGGGCCGCGGGTGACGAAGCAGACGCCCGGCTGGCCGGTCACCTTGCCGACCGCCTCCGCCATGATGGCCGCGCCGCCCTCCTGGCGGCACACGGTAACGGCAAGATCGCTGTCGTGAAACGCATCCAGCACCGCGAGATAGCTCTCGCCGGGCACGCAGAACACGTGGCGCACGCCATGGATGCGCAATTGGTCGACCAGGACCTCGGCGGCACTGCGCAAATTGTCCTTACCGCGCATCGGGGCGTCTCCTTTGGCAAAATCTCGCATCCACCCCTTACCCTCTCCTCCGCGGGCCGAGCGAGTCAATTCAGCCCTGGCTGGCTGATTGACCAGGCTCTGATTGACTAAGCCCTGATTGACTAAGCTATGGGGTTGGCGACATAAGCTCCACGCGAATAAAAAGCCTCCCGGTTAGAACTCTTCGCAAAGGACCGATTATGGCGAGCACTGCCTCGAGCGCGACCGCCGGCCATGCCCCGGCGGGGACCCGGCGCGATTTTCTCTTTATCGCAACCGCGACCGTCGGCGCGGTCGGCGCGGCCGCGACTTTGGTGCCGCTGGTCGATCAGATGAATCCCGACGCCTCGACGTTAGCGGCCGGCGGCCCGGTCGATCTCGATGTCAGCAAGATCGACGAAGGCCAGCAGGTCATGATCCGCTGGCGGCAGCGGCCGATTTTCGTGTTCCGCCGCTCGAAGCAGACGCTCGATGCATTACAGAGCAAGCAGATGATCGGGCAGCTTGCCGATCCGAATTCCGAAGCGCTCCAGCAACCGCCCTATGCCACCAATTGGCACCGCTCACTCAAGCCTGAGTTCGGCGTGCTGGTCGGCATCTGCACGCATCTCGGCTGCATCCCATTGTTTTATCCGAATTCCAGCGCGACCACGCCGGTGACCAATTGGCCCGGCGGATATTTCTGTCCCTGCCACGGCTCCAAATACGATCCGGCGGGCCGGGTGTTCTCCGGTGTGCCGGCGCCTTACAACCTGCCGGTGCCGCCCTACCGTTTCGTCAACGACAAGACACTGCGCGTCGGCGAGAACGATGCCAGCGCCGCGGCCTGGAATTTCGACTCCATCCGTCAGCTGTAAGCGGTATTGGGACGTGCTTTCGGTTAGCCGCTCGCCGATAATGCCCTATGGCTTTCGATCCACGGAGCCTCGCGATTGCCACCGCGGGCTTTGCCGCTTTCGTCAATCTCTATTCGCCGCAAGCGCTGCTGCCGGAATTGGCGGGCGAATTCCATGTCGGCCCCGGGGAAATTAGCGCGCTGATGACCGCCAGCACGGCGGCGGTCGCGCTGTCGGCGCCGTTCACCGGGGTGCTGGCCGACGTCGCCGGCCGCAAACGCTTGATCACCGTGGCGATGTTTGCGGTCGTGGTGCCGACACTGATCATGACCTTTGCAGGCAGCGTGCCGCAGCTCACTTTCTGGCGCTTCGTCCAGGGCTTACTGCTGCCGCCGATCTTCACCGTCGCCGTCGCCTATATCGGCGACGAATGGCCGCCGAGCGAAGTGACGCGCGTCGCCGGCCTTTACATTTCCGGCTCCGCTATCGGCGGGTTTAGCGGACGGTTCATTCCCGGGCTTTTGACCGATGTAATCGGCTGGCGCTCGGCGATCCAAGTCGTGGCGCTGCTCACGCTCATCGCCGCTATCGTCGTTGCCGCGATGCTGCCGCGGGAGCGCAATTTCATTCGCTCCGGCGGCGGGATCGCAACGTCGGTCACGCAGATGGTGCGGCACTTGCGCGACCGGCGCTTGGTCGCGACTTATGCCATCGGTTTCGGCGTGCTGTTTAATTTCGTCGCTACCTTCACTTACGTGAATTTTCATCTTGCGGCAGCGCCCTATCGGTTTTCGTCGACGCTGCTCGGCGCCCTCTTTCTCACCTATCTGGTCAGTAGCCCGATCGTGCCCTGGGCCGGCCGCGCAATCGCGCTGTTCGGGCGCCGCCGCTTCGTACTTGGTGTCATCGCACTCTGGGTCGTCGGCGCCTTGTTGCTCTTAGCGCCGCCAGTTGCCTTGATTGTCGCCGGGCTGACACTTTGTGCTATCTGCGGCATGATATGCCAGGCGGTATCGACCGGTTACGTCACACTTAGCGCCAAGGAGGGGCGTTCGTCGGCGGTCGGACTCTATGCTTCGATCTACTATGTCGGCGGCAGCGCCGGCGCATACGTCACCGGACTTGCTTGGGCAAGCGCCGGC
>CATPBC010000349.1 GCA_955652195.1 uncultured Xanthobacteraceae bacterium
ACCCATGTCTTTGGCACTTGCCGCATGGCGGTCGATCCCGCCAGTTCGGTGGTCAATGCCGACGGTCGGAGCCATCGCTGGCGCAATTTATGGATCGCGGACGCAAGCGTCTTTCCCTCGTCCGGCGGCGGCGAAGCGCCATCGCTCACCATTCACGCGCTGGCGCTACGTACGGCAGAAAAAATAGGAAGGGACGGTTGAAATCCGCAGCCGAATTTGGTGTGAAACGTCAGCCGGATTAAGGAAGCAAACGCTGCGGTGATAGTGGCGGCTCTTAGCCGCTCATCACTCCAGCCATGAAGGGCTTCAATGTGTGCAAGTACTTCAGTGTGTGCGAGCGCTGGGCGGCATTTGACCCGGTATCCAGAACCAATAGGCCAAGCCGCACGTCCACGCTTCCCAATAAGTAAGCTGCCGGTTGTCCTTGAAATTGGCGACTGCGCCGGTGAAGACGATCAAAGCGGGACAAGCCATCAAAGCCCACGGAAGTGCACCAACATGTCCTGGTGGTCCGGCAGGCACGATCTTTGGTATCACCTTACCCGCTTCCAGCTTTGTCGGTGAAAGTGACACGACCGCGATCAACGCCGCAGCCGCGATAATAAGCCGTCGCATGGCCTGCCCCCCCAATTGCAATCAAAAAGTGTATCGCTGGACAACAGCACTCGCTATGTCATTTATGCAACAGTTAACAATATAATTTCGTGAGATTTCGGGGAGACGTGGCTTGCTCGCAAGCGTAAGCGGCGCAACGGGAAGCAATCTTAGGTGATCAACCTGATCAGTCGATTCTAATTCCGAGCTCTTGCACAATCGGCGTCCATTTCACGATCTCCGCTTCGATACGCCGCCCGAATATCTCCGGCGACGAATCGATATCGGGTTCAGATCCTGTCTCGACCAGCATCTTCTGGTAACCGGATTCGGCAAGTAAGGCGTGGTTTGCTGCCGCGATCTGACGAATGATTGTCTTTGCAGTGCCGGCAGGAGCAAACAAACCGATCGACTGCTGAGAGATCATCGCCGGCAGTGTTTCCGCCGCCGTCGGCAGATCGCTCGCGGCACCCAAGCGGTTTGGACCGGTCACCGCCAGAATCCGGAGCTTGTCGGTGCGGTGAAATTCAATCATTTGCCCGGTCATGGCCGGCACCACCATGGAAACATGGCCGGCAAGGGCGTCGGCAATCGCCGGCCCCGAGCCGCGATACGGCACTTGCAGAAGATCGGGCAGGCCGGCGAGCGACTTGAACAATTCGCCGGTGAGATGATTGAGCGAGCCGACGCCGGCGTGGCCGTAGGACAGTTTGCCAGGGTTGGCTTTATTGTAATCGATGAACTCCGACAGCGTGCCGGCCGGAATCGAAGGATGCACGGCCAGCGAGAAAGGCGAAACTGCGATGTTGGATATCGGATCGTGATCCTTCATCGGATCATAGAGCGGCCGCGTCTTCAGAATTGCTTCGGTGACGTGAGTGCTCGATCCGCCAAGCAGGAGCGTATAGCCATCGGGACTTGAATGCGCGACCGAAGCAGCGCCGAGCGAACTGCCGCCGCCACCCTGGTTTTCGACCACGATCGTACCGAGAAGCGGCTTGATCCGGTCCGCCCATGGACGGCCGATGGCGTCGAAGCCGCCGCCCGGCGGAAACGGAATGATCAGCCGGACCGGCCGCTCAGGATAGGTCGATGCGGCGCGCGCAGTGGTGGCCGCCAAGCCACGCGCTGCTAATGCGGCCGATCCCAGTGTTATAATAAGGTCACGCCGTCGCATCGTGCCCCGCTCCCCGTTCAGGCATTTACCCCGCAAGGTAACGCGGTGAAATTAATGGCGGGCTCCAGGAAGGTCCAGCGCCGCTGGGAAGACAATAAAGTCTCGCGTATGATATCGCGGTTGCGTAACCACATCTGTCGGAGATTTGCCGCATGTCAATGACGCTAACCCCACTCACGCCAGCGGTCGGAGTGGAAATTGGAAATGTTGATCTTACTGCATTGAGCGCGGCGGAGTTTGCACAAATCGAGGCTGCCTGGCACCGCCATTCGGTGTTGCTGTTCCGTGGACAAAAACTCAGCGACGACGACCTGCTCGATTTCAGCCGGCGCTTCGGCGAGCTCGATCCGCCGCCCAATCAGGAACGCGGCCGGCAGAGTCCGCCGGGATATCCCGATATCTACGTCGTCTCTAACGTGCTTGATCAGAAAGGCGAACCGATCGGTGCGCTCGGCGCCGGCGAAGCCGTGTGGCACACCGACATGAGCTATCTCGACGTGCCACCTGATGCGTCGATGCTCTATGCGCTGGAAATTCCGCCTTCCGGCGGCAACACCTATTTCTGCGGTATGCAAGCGGTGTGGCAAGCATTGCCGGCGTCGTTAAAGATGAAGCTGGGAACGCGCCGCATCAAACACGACGGAACCTTCAACAGCGGCGGTTATGTGCGCCAAGGCGTGACGCCGACGGACGATCCGCACAAGGCGCCGGGCGCCTGGCATCCGGCCGTGTGCGTGCATCCCAATACCGGCAAGCCGGCGCTTTATCTCGGCCGCCGCCGCAATTCCTACATCGAGGGTTTGACGCCAGCCCAATCGGACGCGCTGCTCGATGAGCTCTGGACGTTCATGGATGC
>CATPBC010000350.1 GCA_955652195.1 uncultured Xanthobacteraceae bacterium
ACCGAGAGCAAGGCGCGCACCAGGAAAATGTGCGGATCGGTGCCGCGCGTCACCGCAACGCGTTTGCCTTTGAGATCCTCGATCTTGGCGATCGGCGTGTCTTTTCTGGTCACCAAAGCCGTCCATTCCGGCCGGGAATAGACGTAGATCGATTTGATCGGGTTGCCGTTGATCTTGCCGAGCAGCGCCGCCGAACCCGCGGTCGAGCCGAAGTCGATCGAGCCGGCGTTTAAAAACTCAAGCGCCTTGTTCGAGCCGAGCGTCTGCACACAGCGGATTCCGATGACTTATATGGTGAATTCTTTTTCGAGGAGGCACTTGTCCTTGAGCACCATGGAGACCGGATTGTAGGTCGCCCAATCGATGCGGATCTCCGCCGGCTTGTCGGCGGCGTGGGCCGGCCGGTGAAAAGCGAGCGGCGCGAGCGCGACGCCTGCGGCGCTGGCAAGCAAGTTGCGGCGACTGAGCATTTGGGACCTCCACATTATGTTTTTTCCATAAGAGGGCATTTGTGGCGCGTCAATCGGAAAAAATAACCACAAATAAGTGAAATTATAGAATAACCTATTCTCGGTCAGTCTACGTGACGCCAAACCTCGCGTACGGCTTTGGTCGTGAGCGATTAAAATGACAGTGCCCGGCCGCTCCGCTAAGCCTTAGTGCCGATGTTGAACCTTCGACCCTCGCGATCCTCGCAACCGTCGCAACCATCCGAGCCATCGCCGCGCGGCGCCGGCGAGCTGATCGACCCGGCGGCGCTTAGCGCCGAACTCAAAGTGCTGGCCGAACGTCATGCCGGGCGCGAACGCGAATTGCGCGGCGCGGTCGCCCAGCGGCTCAAAACGGCGCACATGCAGGCGCGTGCGCGCGCCGAGGATTTGTTGCTCAAGGACCGCCATGGCCGGCGCTGCGCCGAGCGGCTCGCGGTCATGCAGGACGAGATCATTCGTATCCTGTTCGAATTCGCCGGCAGCGAGCTTTATCCGTCGCGCGCGCCGTCCGAGGCCGAACGCATGGCGGTGGTTGCAACCGGCGGCTACGGCCGCGGCCTGTTGGCGCCGGGCTCCGACATCGATCTTCTGTTTCTACTGCCCTACAAACAGACGGCGTGGGGGGAATCGGTTGCCGAGGCGCTGCTCTATTGCTTGTGGGATATGGGACTGAAGGTCGGCCACGCCACGCGCTCGGTCGATGAATCGATTCGCCAAGCCAAGTCGGACATGACGATCCGCACCGCGCTCCTCGAAGCGCGGTATCTGTTCGGCGACGTCAAGCTCTACAATGAGCTGACCGCGCGCTTCGACAAGGAAGTGGCGCAAGGCAGCGCAGCCGAATTCGTCGCCGCCAAGCTTGCCGAGCGCGAAGAGCGTCATCGCCGCGGCGGGCAATCGCGCTATCTGGTCGAACCCAACGTCAAGGACGGCAAAGGCGGCTTACGCGACCTGCACACATTGTTCTGGATCGCCAAATACGTCTATCGCGTGCGCGAGCCGGAGCAGTTGATCGAGCGCGGCGTGTTCGATCGCGACGAATACAACATGTTCCGCCGCTGCGAGGATTTTTTCTGGTCGGTCCGCTGCAACATGCACTTCCTCGCCGGCCGCGCCGAGGAACGCCTGTCGTTCGACATCCAGCGCGATATCGCCGTGCGGCTCGGCTATACCGCGCATCCCGGCTTGCGCGATGTCGAACGCTTCATGAAGCATTACTTCCTCACCGCCAAGCATGTCGGTTACCTCACCGCCATTCTCTGCGCCGGCTTAGAGGAACGCCAAGCCACCCCGGCGCCGGTGCTCAGCCGGATGATGGCGCGTTTCCGCCCGGCGCCTAGCCCGAAAAAATTGAGCGACGATTTCATCGTCGACAACAACCGCATCAATATCGCGCGCGCCGACGTGTTCCGGCGCGATCCGATCAATCTTCTCCGCCTATTCCGGCTGGCGCAGCAACACAATCTCGAATTTCACCCGGAAGCGATGCGCGCCGCCACGCGCTCGCTCAAGCTGATCGACAAGAACATGCGCGAGGACACGGAAGCTAACCGCGTGTTCCTGGAGATCCTGACCTCGCCGGACGCGACCGAAATCGTGCTGCGCCGCATGAACGAAGCCGGCGTGCTCGGCGCCTTCGTACATGCGTTCGGCCGCATCGTGGCGATGATGCAGTTCAACATGTATCACTACTATACGGTCGACGAGCACCTCATCCGTTGCATCGGCACGCTTAACGAGATCGCGCGCGCGGACAATCCAGAAGTTTCGCTGGCCAGCGAATTGATCAAGACGATCCAGCCGCAGCATTACCCGGTGCTGGCCGTCGCCTTGTTCCTGCACGACATCGCCAAGGGCCGCGTCGAAGACCATTCGATTGCCGGGGCGCGTCTGGCGCGCCGCCTCGGGCCGCGCCTGGGCTTGAGCGCCGCCGATACCGAACTGGTCGCGTGGCTGGTCGAGGTTCACTTGGTGATGTCGACGGTGGCGCAATCGCGCGATCTCTCCGACCGCAAGACGATCGAGAACTTCGCCGCGGTGGCGCAGTCGCTGGAACGGCTCAAGCTGTTGACCATTTTGACGACCGCCGACATCCGCGCCGTCGGACCCGGCGTCTGGAACGGCTGGAAGGCGCAGCTCGTGCGCACGCTGTATTACGAAACCGAGCCGGTGCTCACCGGCGGCTTCTCCGAGGTCAATCGCGCGCAGCGCGTCGCCGCCGCGCAGGCCGAATTCCGCGCCGCGCTTTCGGATTGGCCGGCCGATACGCTCGACCGTTACATCGAGCGGCACTATCCGGCGTACTGGCTCAAGGTCGACCTGGCGCACAAGCTCGGCCACGCCCGTTTCGTGCGCGCCACCGAGGCGGCCGGCAAGAAGCTTGCGACCGCGGTCGGCTTTGATGCGGCGCGCGGCGTCACCGAGCTCACCGTATTCGCGCCGGATCATCCATGGCTGCTATCGATCATCGCCGGCGCCTGCGCGCTCGGCGGCGCCAACATCGTCGATGCGCAGATCTACACCACGACCGATGGGCTGGCGCTCGACACAATCGCGGTGTCACGCGAATTCGAACGTGACGAGGATGAAGCGCGGCGCGCGGCGCGGATCGGCGACGCCATCGAAAAGGCGGTGCGTGGCGAGCTGAAATTGCCGGACATCGTCGCCAAGCGCGCGCCGCCGAAAGGCCGGCTCAAGGCGTTCGCGATCGAGCCGGAAGTTACCGTCAACAATCAATGGTCGAACCGCTACACGGTCGTCGAAGTCACCGGGCTCGATCGGCCGGGGCTGCTTTACGAACTGACCACCACACTGTCGAAGCTCAATCTCAACATCGCCTCGGCGCATGTCGCGACTTTCGGCGAGCGGGTGGTCGACGTGTTCTATGTCACCGACCTCACCGGCGCGCAGATCACCACCCCAACGCGCCAGGCCGCGATCAAGCGGCCGCTGTTGGCGTTGTTCACCGCGCCGACGGTCGACGCCAAATCGACCAAACAAGCGGCGGGTCGCGCAGTTTAGCGGACCGGCATGACCTCAGATCGATACGAGGGAAAGTACCATGTTGCCAACGAAGCCGAGCGTCGTCGATATCAGTCTTGAGCTAGATCCAAAGAACTTCGCCATGCGCACGCCGGCTGGATTCAAAAAGGACATGCAATTCGAGATGGAAGTCATCAAGGAGCATGACGCGCCCGGCGGCGCTGGACAAATTGTTCGTGGCGTTCACATGCGGTTACACGCGGGAAGCCATGTCGACGCGCCTGAGCACAATGTTCGCGGTGGCACGCAAATCCATCAGCTTCCGTTGACGCTGTTCATCGGCGACGCCATCGTGGCAGACTTGCGCGACAAGCTGCCCGGCAAAGCGATTACCGCTAAAGACTTATCGAACAGGCTAGATAATCGCATCCGTAAAGGGGATCGTCTTTTGCTTCGAACCGATCATAACAATTCGTACGACGGCGGCTCGCAGCAATGGATGGAGGATTCGCCTTATCTAACGATCGACGCAACAATGTGGTGCATCGAAAAGGGCGCTGTAATCGTCGGCTATGATTTTTATCACGGCAATGACGAACCCGGCGCGCCGCGTGTGTTCCACAATTCGCGTACCTTAAGTGAACACGGCGTAATCACGATGCCATATCTGAAGAATCTCGATCAAATCAAAGCGGACCGATTTACGCTGATTGGGTTGCCTCTCAAGCTGATTGGTGCAGAGGCCTCACCGATCCGCGCCGTCGCACTTTTCTAACGCGCCGCGTGTGAAAACAAACATCGAAGAAGCGCTCCGATGCAGCTGAAAAAAGGGGGCTTGCGCTTGCGGCGTCTGCGCTTGCGGCTTTTGCTCTTGTATCGCTGCCGGCACGTGCGGAAGATCAGTTTCCCTCGCGGTTGATTACGCTGGTAGTGCCTCTCACGCCCGGAACTGCAATCGATATTCTGGCGCGGCTTTATGCTGATAAGCTTGCGCAGCTATTGCACCAGCGGATCGTGGTCTTGAACAAGCCAGGCGCCGGTGGCGTGATTGGCGCGGAAGCGGTGGCGACTGCTGCGCCGGATGGCTACACGTTGCTGTTTGCCAATTCCGGACACTCGATCCTTGGCTTGCTCAACAAAGACCTGCCGTTTGACCCTATCCACGATTTTGCTGGGGTCTCTACGGTTGGCGTGGCACCGGCCATTGTTGTCGTGCCACCATCGTTAGGGGTTGCTAATCTGAAAGAGTTCATCGATCTGGCAAAATCGAAGCCCGGCCAACTGAACTACGGGTCGGCAGGCATCGGCACGTCAACGCATCTCGCCGGTGCTTATTTCGCCGCGCAAACCAACATAAAACTCGTGCATATTCCTTACACGGTCAGTTCCAGCATCCTAACAGACATGATGACTGGAAATATCCAGGCTTCGTTCGATCCGCTAGCGTTCGTTCTATCGTTCTTGCAGCACGGCACGCTACGTGCCCTTGCAGTCGGGGCCGACGATCCTATCGCCGATCCAGTCAAGATACCGACCGCTTTTTCCCAGGGTGTCGATTACCGGTATGCCACTTGGTACGGCATTTTGGCGCCGGCAAAGACCCCTAAGGTGGTTCTGAAGAAGCTAGCCGATGCCATAGCCCAGGCGAGTCAGGATACCGAGCTGCAGCAAAAAATAGATGCTCAGGGCATCAAGCGTACGATTATCGCTACCGATAGCTTCGATGCATACATCAATGACGACCTCAGCCGCTTGGCTCCGTTGATGAAGAGCACTGAGCAGCAATAGCAGGAGGGCATCGCCGCGTCGGCTGGTGCTAGTTCGTCGGTGAGTCGATTCATCATTGCTTTATCTGCAAATGAAATTCGTTGACTACCTTGGTGTAGCGGTCGAGTTCGTCTTCCATCAACTTCGCATAGGCCGCGGTGCCGCTTTCGGCCATATGGATGCCGAGCGTCTTCAGCCGTTCCGCCATCTCGGGCTCGCGAAGTATTTTCGCAACCGCGGACTGCAGCTTGGCGACGATCGCGGGTGACATACCAGCCGACGATTGCAAACCGAGTACCGTCGCGACATCGAAGCCCTTGTAGCCAAGCTCATCGCAGGTCCGCACCTCAGGCAGCGATTCGTCGCGTTGCAAGACACTGACGCACAGCGCGCGCAACTTGCCGGTCTTAATGAGCGAAACGACGTTTGGAATGCCGGACCACCCGGCATCCACTTCTCCAGTCAGCAGCGCGTTCACGAGACCGGTCCCGCCGCGATAGGGTACGTGAAGCAGCGCAATACCCGCCTCTTTTTCGAAGATGACCATTGTCATCTGATGGATGGAACCGGTACCCGCCGAGCCGAAGCTCATCGCTCCGGGCTTCGATTTGGCAAGCGCCACGAATTCGGCAAGCGTGTTGGCCGGCACATCCGGTTTAATGACCAGGATGGTCGGTAATCGCGCCAGCGCGGTAATGGGCGTGAAATCCTTGAGCGTATAATTTGCGTCGGGATTCATTGCGATGCTGATACCGAGCGAGCCGGAATCGTTCAGTCCGAGCGTGTAGCCGTCGGGCCGCGCCGCCGCCGTCTGCTTCGCGGCGATCACGCCGCCGACGCCCGGCACGTCTTCGACGACAAAAGGATTGTTCAACACTTCGCTCAGCCGGGCAGAGAGAAGCCGAGCCAGTACATCGGGATTACCGCCGGGGGCCGAAGCGGCGATGAGGCGGACCGGATGCATCGGATAGTTTGTGTCTTGTGCCCACGCCGGCAATGACAGGAGCGACAAACAAATCGCCGCCGCCCCACAAATACGACCAATCGATGTTGCCGTCATTTGTCGCTCTGAAAGCTTTATGTCTCGCCCCAAATTTCGCGGGCAAATTCGCAGACCAATTCGAGCTTGCGATTTTGTGTCTCGGCTGTCACCGGATTGCCGGTGTCAACGCTGGCAAAGCCGCATTGCGGGCTGATGGCAAGCCGATCCAACGACACAAATTTAGTCGCGTCATCGAGCCGGCGTTTGAGCACCCCCTTGTCCTCAAGCTCCAGGGTTTTCGTGGACACAAGCCCGAGCACGACCATTTTGTCCTTCGGCACGAAGCGCAGCGGGGTGAAGCTACCGGCGCGCGGCGTGTCGTATTCGAGGAAATAAAAAGGGATGGCCAAGGCATTGAACAATCGCTCCGCGACTTCTTCATAGCCGCCGTCGGCATGCCAGTGGCCGCCACGATTGCCGCGGCAAAGATGCATACCGATGTACATCTCCTTGGGTGCGGCGGCGAGAACCTGGTTGGTCACGGCGATATATTTGTCGATTAGCGCGCTCCAATCGTCGCCGCGCGCGGCGAGTGAGGCCCTTACGTCGGGATCGCCGAATTTGGCGAAAGCAGTTTCGTCAATCTGGACATAACGGCAACCTACCTCAGCGAGCGAGTGAAGTTCGCGGGTGAAAGCTTCCACTATATCCGACCAGAGCTGTTCCACGTCCCTGTAAGCGCTCGCCCTCACCGCGGTATCCCCACCGCGGAAGTGCAACGCGCAAGGCCCGGGAACCGTGATCTTCGGCCAGCGATCCGAATGCGTTTTTAGGAAAGTTACGTCGCCAGCATGGATTGGATGAGTCCACTGCACGCGGCTGTCGATAATCGCCATCGGCTGTGCGCCGCGCCCGCCTTCACCATTCGCGCCGACGGCATTGACACCGCCGATCGTATCTATGCGCAAATTGCCGAGCTCGCCATAGAAGAAGCTGTGATAGGAGCGCCGGCGGAATTCACCGTCGGTGACGAATTTAAAACCGATTTGCTCTTGCATCTCGATGACGCCGCAGATGGCTTCATCTTCGGCGATTGTGAGTTCGATCTGACTGATCTTGCCCCTGGCGAAGAGCGCGCGCTTGCGCATCAGTTCCGGCGGACGCAACAAACTTCCAATATGCTCGGCGCGGAATGGCGGCTTCGATGCCATGGTGTTTGACGCAACCCGGGTACGAACATTCACGGCGTGTCGCTTCCTGTATCGCTAACCTTTTCGGCGGTCCGCACGAGAAGTCAATCGGCGATCTACGACAAGACGACAGCAGCGCTTCACCGCCCCACAGGGCGTGAGTCGATGCATTCGCCTCACAGCCCCCTTCCCTGCTCTTCCCCCACAAAGCTTGCACTCGGGCGCGCGCAAGCGCGGCCCGGGTGGGAGGGAAAATCGGCCAGTAACCCCGCCTTAAACCACGCCCTCTAGCGTCCTCCCCGGGCGCGTCGGTCGCGCTGGGGACGGCTTATGGCGTGGCGTGAGGGACGAAAGCGCGGTGGCGGTGCCAGCGACGATCTCGACCTATCGCCGCAGGACCGCACCGGCGCGCCGCCCGGCGATTCGAGCGCGGCGCCGAACGAGCCGAGCGAGAGGCCGAATAAAAAGCCCGCCAAACGCGGCGCGCCGCGAAGACGCCGGCGCGGCGCTGATGCAGCCCCACGCCAATCGCGCAAGGGCAAGCGAACCGGCAGAACGCGTTCGATGCTCGGCCGCGCCGCCTATTGGGGCGCCGTGCTGGCGCTGTGGGCGCTGATCGGCGGCATCGGCGCGCTCGTTTGGATCGGCATCCGTCTGCCGCCGATCCAGTCCCTGGAAATACCCAAGCGTCCGCCCTCGGTGCTCATCCTCGGCGTCAACGGCGCGACGCTGGCGACGCGCGGCGACATGGGCGGCGCCGCGGTCGCCATCGGCGAACTGCCGGATTACGTGCCCAACGCCTTCATCGCCATCGAGGACCGCCGTTTTTACTCGCATCGCGGCGTCGATCCGTTCGGCATCGCGCGCGCACTCGTCGCCGACATATTTCATCGCGGCGCGGCGCAGGGCGGCTCGACCATCACCCAGCAACTCGCCAAAAATCTGTTCCTCACCCAGGAACGCACCGTCACCCGCAAACTTCAGGAAATCGTGCTCGCGCTGTGGCTCGAGCACAAATTCTCCAAGACGCAGATTCTCGAACTCTATCTCAACCGCGTCTATTTCGGCGCCGGCGCTTACGGCATCGAGGGGGCGGCGCAACGTTATTTCGGCAAATCGGCGCGGCACTTAACGCTCGCCGAAGCGGCCATGCTCGCCGGCCTGGTGCAAGCGCCGTCGCGCCTGGCGCCGAGCCGCAATCCCGCCGGCGCCGAGCGCCGCGCGGCGCTCGTGCTCGCCGACATGGTCGAATTGAAAATGATCGCGCCCGCTAGCGCCAAGCTGGCGCTTGCCCGCCCGGCGCATGCGATCAAGCCGCCAGCCGCCGGCTCGGTCAATTACGTCGCCGACTGGGTGATGGATGCGGTCAACGATCTGATCGGCAAATTCGATCAGGATATCGTGGTTGACACCACGATCGATCCAGCGCTGCAGAACGCCGCCGAACACGTGCTGATCGACACGCTCAATGCGAAAGGCGACAAGCTCAATATCGGCCAAGGCGCGCTGGTGGCGATGACGCCGGACGGCGTGGTGCGCGCACTGGTCGGCGGACGCGATTACGGCGACAGCCAGTTCAACCGCGCCGTCGACGCCAAGCGCCAGCCCGGCTCGGCGTTCAAGCCGTTCGTCTATCTGACCGCGCTCGAACACGGCCTTTCCCCCGAGACGGTGCGCGAGGATGCGCCGATCGCGGTGAAAGGCTGGCGGCCGGAAAATTACGAACGGCAATATCTCGGCGCGGTGACGCTACGCCAGGCGCTGGCCGATTCGCTCAATACCGTCTCGGTGCGCCTGACGCTGGAATTCGGCCCCGCGGCGGTGGTGCGTACCGCGTACCGGCTCGGCATCGCTTCAATATTAGAACCCAACGCCTCGATCGCGCTCGGCACCTCGGAAGTGTCGCCGCTCGAACTCGTGTCCGCCTACGCCACGTTCGCCAATGGCGGACTGGCAGTGTCGCCGCATATCGTCGAGCGCATTCGCGGCGCCGACGGCAAGACGCTGTACGGCCGCTCGCAACAACAACTCGGCCGCATCGTCGATGCGCGCTATGTCGGGATGATGAATACGATGCTGCACGAGACACTGGTGAGCGGCACCGCGCGCGCCGCCAATCTCCCGGGC